>CAMCJC010000108.1 GCA_945875065.1 uncultured Propionibacteriaceae bacterium
TGATCTGGTAGACACCGTCAGCGATCACAGCCGACCCTGAGTAGAGGACAGATGAGTATTGCTTGTCAGAACTCTGCGATGCCACGAGGTTGCCCTCGGAGTCGAGAATCTGCACCTCGCCCGTGGTGTTGCCGTTGAGGTTGGTGAACACGAAAGCCTGCGTTGATCCTTCTGCGGGCGATTCGGCCATCCCAGAGGACCCGAGCGCCCACAGGTCACCTCCTGTGACGATGAGGCCGTTTTGCACGTCCACGGAACCGTTGCCGTCATTGGTGGGGCCGTACACCACGACCGTGCCGCCAGAGATAGTGCCGGAGGAGTTGGAGTCGAGGCCGTCGCCCTCGGCATTGATGGTGATCTTGCCGCCGGTGATGTTGAAGGCGTCAGCTGCGTCGCCGGAGATGTTGACGCCGTCGTCCGAACTCGTTAGGTTCGTCTCGCCACCCGTGATGACGAGGGCCTGTGCCTCCAGAGCCTCGACTGACTTGCTGACGGTGACGGTACCACCGGAGATTGCGAGAAAGTTGAAGCCCTTGATGCCGTCGTCGCCGGAACTTACGCTCAACTGGCCGCCAGAGATGTGCACGTAACCACGGTCGGTGTCGGTCTCATTATCGGATTTGATGCCATCGCCAGTGGCCTCGATCGTGACGGTACCGTCGGAGATGATGACGTAGTCCTTTCCGCGGATGCCATCGTCGACAGCTTTCACCGTGATAGTGCCGCCGGCGATCACGAGACCATCTGCGGAGTTGATCGCGTCATTGTGGTTGCCGGTCACTGTGAGGGAACCAGTTCCTGCGATCGAAAGGTCGCTGGCAGAGTCGATCGCGGAAGAAGGGGCATCCTCGGAGCTGTCTGCGTAGGTGCTGGTATCGGTTACGGTGTTGGCGCTTCCATCTGCGAGGATCATCGTGACCTCATCGGCCGTCGTTATGACGACGGGGGAGGCCGTCGTATTGGTTAGTTCGACTCCGTTCAGGATCAGCTTGACGTCGGCTCCTTCGGCATTGACCACGATCTGTCCAGCGAGCGAACCCGAGAGACGGTATGTGCCGGCGGCGGTGACGGTCACCGTAGAACCGGAGACGTTCACGCCGGAACCAGAGGCCGTCGCGGAGGAACCGCTTAGGGTGATGTCGACGACGGAAGACTCATCGTAGGCTGAATCCTCGGTCGAGTAGTGCGAAGCCTGGTTTGCCGACAGCATCGCATTCAGCTGTTCACTGCTGGTGGAGGCACTCCCCGTGCTTGTTGTAGAGGTCGTAGTGCTCTGAGATGTGGCAGCGCTGCCATCGCTTGAGGAGGTCAAGCCGGTGGCCGAGCAGCCAACTAAGCCGGCAACCAGGGCTAGGCAAGCGAGTGAGTAGCGGATCTTGGGGAGCATAGTCTTTCCTTGGTTTTAGAAGTGTCGGTTAAGGATTCGGTGCCAGCGGTTCGCGGGCAACTCGGGGTTTAAGGCAGCCAGTCCGGTTGCGAACTTAGAGATCCGTTGGGGCCTGACACCAGTGGCCCATAGGAGCCGATCGGCTGGGCTGGGGGAGGCAGAACTGCACTTGGTCTCAATGATGGTCAGATCAGGCAGGCGTAGCTTGCTTCCCGCAGCATCCCATCGCAGGTTGTTGTCGATGGTCAGGCGGCTCTTGCCATCGGGGGTGAGAAGGGTGGTGCGGGTGTATGTAGTGGTAAGTGTGGGGCTAAACCACTCGGGGCGGATGGTGTGAACCCCACTGGCTATCAGCGTCGCGTGAATGAACTTGTACTGTTCCTGGGCGATGGTTCGCAGATCTCCGCAGTGGGGTATACGTTGCTTGACTGTCGAGCCGCCCTTGCGAGTCTTGACCTCTAGGAATGAGTCTCCGGAGTTCTCGTAGCGGCGCACCCGAATCTTGAAGCGGTGGGGGTGACCACGAGCTGCCATCAGGTAGGAGCGACGGTCTGGGGTGTCGAAGTACACCGAGGTGTAGGCCAGCTCCTGGCTTCCGTCGATCTCCAGCACCCGGCTGCTAGCCGGTAAGGACTCGACGAGCCAGCCTGCTTGACGGGTATGCAGCAGGTACTTGCGGTCGACACGGGTTAGTAGCTGGGCGGTGGCGTTGAGTTCTGGCAGAGTGATCGAAGCCAGGTCTAGGGTCATCGAACGGCTCCAGCGGCTTGCGTGACGTGAGTGCCAGGGGAGAAACGCACTTCGACGAGCGTCGTGTCGGTCACGAAGTCGATTCGCTGTACGGCTACGCCTAGCACCTTGCCGTCGAGACGGTGGGCCAACTCGTACCGGAGTTCTTGTTCATTGACGATCGCGCGGTCAAGGTTGACGATCTGACGTTTTACGCCCGCGCGGAACCGCGACTGGTCGGCAAGCGCCAGGACAGCGACGATCACCGCCATCAGTGCGTACACCATCGGGGAGCCGCCAAGTCCGCCGAGGAGGCCAAGGGCGAGAGCGCTAAAATAATAGGCCACTTCGTGTTGCGCCAGTTCGTCCGAGCGGAGCCGGATGATCGACAGGACACCGAAGAGGCCAAGCCCTAGACCAGCGGCAACGGCGGAGTTCAATAGGACCGCGGCGACCGCCATTACGCCAATGTTTACTCCGAGGTAGGCGACCGCCAGGTCCCGCCGGTGGTGGCGGGGGAGGTAGACAGCGAAGACGAGGACTGAGATCGCTACGATGTTGACGAGGTGGGGGAGGTAATCCATAACCGACCCTTTGGAACTAAGAGCGAGGGCTGTTCCCTCGCGGTAGTAACCATTCCCCCAGTGGTGTTTGTGTGTTCCCTGTGAGCGCCAGGTGTCCGGGGTATGAATTACAATTTGCGTTCCGGAGACGGGCTTCCCGGCCCGGAGCTGTCTCCAGACGGCTGCGACATGGACGGCGTATCCGAGCGGCTCTGCTCGCTGCCGCTGGGGGACTCCTGCGGGGAACTTGGATTGGGCTGACTGCTGCTGCCGCCGTCGCTGGCATGGCTGGGTATGGGAGGGGGTGGTGTGATCTTCGGTTGGTTCTGAAACACCAGGATTGCCAACAAGATCGCTACAGCGGCGATCAACAGCATGATCAGGTAACTGACGAGGATCGTGATCCATCCTGCGCGGTCGTGACGCCCAACCCACGGGAGCGGCCACAGCCGGAACAGCCCCGTTTTTGAATTCTTCCACCAGTGCATGTGAAACTCGGGGCCTCGAGGCGTCCCAAGTTGCGGTGTGTGAACCAGATCTACTGCATTCAAGACGCGCTGCGCCTCCGCGACAGCACTCAGGGAGCCGTCGAAGGCAAGCGCCACCCACGGTGCTTGGGGATGCGCCGACGCGACCAGAGGATCGTCGCCGTCATCCTGAAAGCGAACCCCGAGCCGTCCCTCATCTTGTCCCTGCCCGCCGCGGGCGACCACCGTGTCGATGTGCATGGCGTTGATCTCGCCAGCGAACCGGGACCGGGCGGCAGGGTCGGTCGCGGCGCCGTCGCCGAGTTGCAGCAGCATCACAGGGTCGCTGCCGTCGGCGTGCGCGGCGTAGGCGACACCTGCTGGAGTCGATGCGAGCCGCGAATCCAACCAGAAACTGCCGATGCGGGCCGGATCCTCGGCTAGTAGCGGTTGGTGGTTGGCGGGGCCTGGGGTATTCGTCATCAGGGACTATGACACCACATTGACCGCTCGGGTCCTACCGCGTGGCGAAGATGTGGCGGCGCGGGACTGTATCGTGGTGGGCGATCGTGACAAGGAGCCAAGAGTTGAACACTGTCAAGACCCGCACGGGGTTGCCCACCACAGTGGCTGATGCCGCGCAGCTTCTCGGCACCGCCATCAGCCAAGTGCAGCGGGTCATCGTGGGCCAGGAGCACATGGTGCAGCAATTGATGGTGGCGCTGCTGGCCAAGGGGCACTGCCTACTAGAAGGGGTGCCCGGCGTTGCGAAGACCCTCGCAGTGCGGTCGTTTGCGACGGTCGTCGGTGGCGACTTCGCCCGCGTCCAGTTCACTCCAGACCTCGTCCCGTCCGACATCGTGGGAACGCGCATTTACTCGGCCAAAGCTGAGACCTTCGAGATTGAGCTAGGTCCGGTGTTCGTCAACTTCGTGCTCGCCGACGAGATCAACCGGGCGCCCGCCAAGGTTCAGTCCGCGATGCTCGAGCTCATGGCCGAGAAGCAGGTTTCGATCGGAGGCAAGACCTATCCGGCCCCCGACCCATTCATCGTGATAGCCACCCAAAACCCCGTCGAGTCGGAGGGCGTCTACCCGTTGCCGGAGGCACAGCGTGACCGCTTCCTCGTCAAGGTCGACGTGCCTTATCCGCAGGGTAATGAGGAGTTCGAGATCCTCAGACGCATGAGCGTCACACCACCGGTCGCCGAGCAGGTACTCAACCCCGAGATGGTGCGGCACCTGCAGAACATGGCTTCGTCGGTGTTCATCCATAACCTTGTCAGCGAATACATCGTGCGGCTCGTGCTGGCGACCAGGTCCCCTGCGGAGTTCGGGATGCCAGACCTTGAGCCGGTGATCCAGATCGGTTGCTCCCCGCGTGCGACCCTCGGCCTGGTGGCCGCCTCACGCGCCCTCGCACTGATCCACGGCCGTGACTACGTGCTGCCGACCGACGTGCAGGCGGTAGCCCGCGACGTCATGGCACACCGCATAGTGCTGGGCTTCGACGCTGTCGCTGATAACGTCGCAACCGGTGACGTGGTCGAGCGGATCCTGGCGATGGTTCCGGCTCCCACGCCCGTTTGGAACGAGGAAACGCGCGAGCAACGGCACCAGCAGCACGGCTACCAGCCCGCGCCACAACCAATGCCCCCCGGTCAGTTCTGAGGAAAACCTTGGCATACCCTGCCTTCCAGCCTTCGGCCCCGTCCGTGCGTAACGCCGGGGCCGCTACGTCGGTGCTGCGAACCCCGAGCGGACCGACGATTCCCTTGGGGAAGCTGGCGCCGGAGGCGGCGCTACGCCGACTCGAGCTCACGGTGGTCCGTCGCCTCGAGGGCTTCCTGCATGGCGACCACTTGGGCCTTCTGCCTGGACCGGGCTCGGACGTCAATGATGCCCGGCCATACCAGCCGGGGCAGGACGATGTACGCAAGATCGACTGGGCGGTGACGGCCCGCACCACCGTCCCGCACGTGCGCGACACAATCGCCGACCGCGAGCTTGAGGTGTGGGGGCTGCTCGACGTCACCCCATCCATGAACTGGGGGACTGAGGGCATCACCAAACGCGATCTCGGGATCGCTGCCATCGCCACCATCGGCTTCCTCAGCCAGCGGATGGGAGACCGGTTCGGCGGTATGCTGCTTCTGCCCGACAAGGTGAAACGCCTGCCAGCCCGTTCTGGGCGCACCGCTCTCTACGGGCTCTTGCGGAAGATGCTGACCGAGCCCATCGTCCCGGACAACGCTCCCGGTGACCTCGATCTGGCCGACGGCATCGAGCAGCTGACCCGCAGTCAGCGCCGCCGTGGCATGAGAGTGATCGTCTCCGATTTCCTCACCCCGGGCGATGTTGAGGTTGATCCGGATGCGGCCCCGGTGTGGGAGCGGGCGATTCGACGCCTAGCGGTCAAGAACCAAGTGCTGTGCGTGGAGGTCGTCGACCGGCACGAGATGGAGCTTCCGGATGTGGGGGAGATGCTGATACGCGATCCCGAAACGAAGTTCCTGCGGTACGTCAACACTTCCGATCCGGGCACCAAGGCGAGGATGGATGCCGCTACCGCCGCTCAGCGCGAACGGATCAAGGTGGCGCTGCGCCGGGCCGGTGCGGGCCACATCCAACTCCGAACAGACCGCGACTGGGTCGCTGACATCGCACGCTTCGTGCTCAACTACCGTCGCGTTGCGAGCGTTCTACACGCCCCGCCTCAGGGGGTGAGCAAGTGACCTGGATGGAGTTCAAGACCCCGGCGCGGCTTTGGGCGCTGTTGGTTCTGCCGGCGCTGATCATCTTGTACCTAGTGCTGATGCGGCTCAAGGGGCGGGTCTCGTTGCGGTATACCAACACCGGTGTTCTCGGTCGGGTCGTCGGGTCGCAGCGGCGCTGGACCAGGCACTTGGCGGTCGCGATGTCGCTGTGCTCATTGGTCGCTTTGGTGCTGGCCTGGGCACAGCCACTGGGCACCGAACGCGAGCCACGCGAACGTGCCACCGTCGTCCTGATTGTCGACACATCTCAGTCGATGCGGGCGGAAGACGTCGATCCCAATCGTCTCGAAGCCGCCAAAACCTCGGCGTTGAAGTTCGTGCAGGGCCTGCCCGATACGTTCAATGTCGCACTGGTGGCGATGGACGGTTCGCCGTCGATCGTGGTGCCGGCGACGACGGACCGTGGTCCCTTGCAGCGCGTGCTCGCCAGCCTTGAGGTAGGTGAGGGCACGGCCATCGGCGACGCTCTCACTGTCAGCATGGAGGCGGTCCAGTCGGCCCCGCCCGCCGAGGGCAGCACCGAGCCGCCTCCAGCGATGATCGTCCTGCTCAGCGACGGTAAGAACACCGACGGCACCGATCCCGCGGCTGCGACACGCCAGGTGCAGCAGGCGGGCCTTCCCGTCTACACCATCGCCTTTGGTACAGAGAATGGGTACGTCGACGTCGATGGGCAACGTCATAACGTCGCCCCCGACGTCCAGGCCCTGAAGGAACTATCCGAGGCCACCAAGGGCAAGGCCGTCTCCGCAGACAGTGCCAGTTCGCTTGACGGGGCGTACCGCGAAATTGGCTCGTCCGTTGGGACAGAGGAAGTAAGGAAACCGGTGACCGCGCAGTGGGCGCTGGGGGCGCTCGGGTTCGCGATCGTGGCTGCGTTGGGGGCAGTGATGATGGCGGCGAGGTGGCCTCGATGAGCATGACCCCACTAGCTCTGGAGTTCCTTAGGCCGCAGCGTCTTTGGGCCTTGGTGATCCTCGGAGTCATCGCAGTGCTCTACGTGGTGCTCGCCGCCAGACAGCCCGTGCCCCGAACCAGCGCGCGGCTGCGGCTGGTGGTGCCGAAAGATGCGGCTTGGAAGCGTCACGGGGCCGTGCTGCTGGCGTTGCTCAGCTTGGGTTCCCTGATCATCGCTTGGGCGATGCCGAAGGATTATGGTCGGCAGCCCCGGGACCGCGCAACCGTTGTGGTTGCGATCGATGTCTCCTGGTCTATGGAGGCTGAGGATGTGTCTCCGAACCGGTTGGAGGCCGCGAAGAGTTCGGCCAAGCAGTTCGTCCAGAGCCTGCCCGAGCGGTTCAACGTCGCCCTCGTCACGTTTGCGGGAACGGCGAGCATTTCGATGCCTCCAACGGTCGATAAAAGTGCGCTGACCAGGGCCATCGATAACCTGCAGATGGCCCCGTCGACGGCCATCGGGGAGGCCGTCTACACCAGTTTGGATGCTCTGCAGCTCGTGCCACCGGATCCGGAAGATCCGGAAGATGTCGCGCCGGCAGCGATCGTTCTGCTGTCAGACGGGGCCAGCAATATCGGCCGCGACTCTGCGGAAGCGGCCGCGAAGTCCAAGGAGTTCGGCGTCCCGATCTACACGATCGCCTACGGCACCCAGGAAGGCTACGTCATATCCAATGGCGAGCGTCAGCGTGTCGCGGTCAACCACCACGAGCTCTACACCATCGCGCAGAACTCGGGAGGCAAGAAGTTCTCCGCTGAGTCCGCGAAGGAACTGCGCGAGGTCTATGACGCGATCTCTTCGGACGTCGGCTACGAGAAGGTGCCGATGGAGATCACCGAACGCTACGCGGGTTTGGCCCTGATCTTCGCCATCGCCGCGGCGCTCGGGGTGATCTCCCTGGGGGCCCGCTGGCCCTGATCCCTAACCGCCTAGATTATCAATCGTGAGTCTTGGCACCTCGGGATCCGCTTCAAG
>CAMCJC010000109.1 GCA_945875065.1 uncultured Propionibacteriaceae bacterium
CACACCAAACAACAACCACAAATCGAACACACCGACCAACACGGGAAAACCCACACCCTCCCAACACCAACTTCCCCAACCACCACCGTGAAACCGGGCACCCACCACCCCAGAACCGCGCGACCCACCCCATCAGCTGGCATCCCCCTTTCCCAGCCATATCAGACCCGCTTCACCAAGTCCTCCGACAGCCAGCTGGAGCGGTAGACAACCAGACTCACGGCGTCTGGCTACCGCCGCCGCTTATCACCAAGCATGACCTCGAACCAGGCGGACCCGTTGAACAGGAACAGTTTGTTCAGGTCCGTGCGGAAGTACAGCAGGCCCGCGATCCCCGCTACGCCGTCGCCCGAAGTCTCGGGAAACTTCGTTCCCGCGCCCGCGACGATGCCGCCGTCTTCGCCGCCGATCACGTAGGCGTTGGTGAAGATCGTGTTGTGACGGCCCTTGCCGGGGAAGAATCCGCTCGGATCCATGACAAACGAGCCCTTGCCTGGATTCTGCGACCGGTAGGGGTGCTGCTCCCAGTTTAGGTGGGTCGTCGAGTCGCCCAACGAGGCCAGTTTGAAGTTTCCGACGTTGTTGTCGACGGTCTTGATGACGACGCCACGGTCAGTCGGAACACCGCCCTTGAACTTGTTGCCGATCATGGTGCACGTGGTGCCGGCCTCGGCTGCTGCGCCGTCGATGAAGGCCAAGAGGTCGGTCATGTAAACCTGGCTGCCGATACACACGACGTTGCTCTTCTGTCCGCGGAACAAGATCGCTCGCTTTTCCGCAGCCTTGTACGCCACCTTGCTTTCATAATAGACGCCGAAAGACACGAAAGAGCAGTCCCGCCGGATTTCGACGCCCGTAGAGAACGACTCGATGGCACCACCGTGGACTGTCATCATCGTCGAGTCTTCCAACAGGATGCCAATCCCTCCGGTATTCCAGTCAGGGTTAGCGAGAATGTGCGGTGAATTGACGGTCAGGTTGTAGCAATATTTGGCCCAGATCGCCACATTGTTGAACTCCCACTTGCAGCGCGTCAGGTCCGTGTACCATGATTCCGTGAACCTCGTGGCGACGTCCCAGTGCATGAAGGAACAGTCACGCATGGTGACATACGATGTCGTAGTCACCCCGACGACCCCCGTCGCCGAGGCCCCCGGCCCCTCAAACCGCATCGCCGAGACCAGGTTCGCGTCGGCGAAGACGACGGCCTCCCCCTGAGTCACCGTGAACTTCAGGCACGAGCCGTCCTGGATATCGCCCCAAGCCTCGGCGGCACCCTCGACGCGTTGCGACCGCTTGAATCGCAGTTGCGAATTGCACAAATAGGTGCCCTTCGGGAAATAGATGTGTGCGCCATTGCCTCCGGCCTCGATCGCGGCGGCGATTGCCGGGGCGTCGTCGGTGACGCCGTCGCCAACCGCGCCGTAGTCGCGCACGTTGACGAACATGTCGCGGCGCTTCTTGTCGACCCGCTCCCCCTCGGCCCTGATCGCCTCAGAAAGCTCCTGCTTCGCCGACTGCAGCGCGCTCGTGTATACCGACGCCAGCGCACTGATCATCTCCGAACGCAGCGCGCTTTGGGCCTCTGGGGTCCGCGCGGCCGCAGCGATCTTGCCATCCAGGCTCGCGATAACCGACGCGATCTGTTGCTCCGCCGTGTTCAACTTCCCAAGCGCCTCAGATTCCATGCCACGGAGTCTACGTTCCGGCGACTAGGTCGTCTGTTGCCCTCGCCGGTCGGGTTTCGCGAACCGCTGGAAGGAGATCGCGAAAGCATGCACGATAACCTGCCAAACTTACATAATATGCGGCTGGCGGCGGAGGCTGAGGAACGTCAGACGTGGCCGTCGTCGTGGTGATCGCCGCTGGCGGGAGCCGGCGTGACCTCGGGCGGAGTGTCGAGGGCCGGGGGTTGACGGTCGGGCGTCGGGACCAGGAGTTTCCGATAGGCGTGGGTCAGCAGCATCGCCGTCGCCTCCCACGAGAACCGCCGCGCGTGGATGCGCGACACAACGCCCATCCGCTCCACCAGGTCCGGGTCGGCGCAGAGACGGACCATCGCCGACGCCCAGTCCTGCGCGAGCCGCGAGTCCATCAGCTGCCCCGTCTCGCCGTGGACGACAGCCTCCCGCAGCCCACCCGCGGCCGACGCGATCACCGGCGTCCCTGACGCCGCCGCCTCCAACGCGATCAGCCCAAACGTCTCCGAATGCGACGGGACAAGGCACAACATTGCTCCACGCAGCATCTCCGCGAGTTGCTCGCGCGGCTGCGGGCCGGTGAACGTGACGTACTCCTGTAGCCCTAAGCGCTCGACCATGGCGTGGAGATCGTCGGCGTAGTCGGAAAAGTCCTCGCTCACGGAACCGGCGATGACGAGGTGCGGACGAAGGTCGACGGGAACCTGTGCCAGCGCCGCGATCACCAGGTCCGGGCCCTTCAACGGTTGCAGCCGTGCCGCGAACAGCATGTAGCCCTTCCGGCACGCGGGCCCCTTCTCGTGCGGCCACGTCCACTTCGCCTCGCCGGCGACCCGCGGCCGGAACAGCGTGGCGTCGACGCCGGGCGCGATGATCGCGACGCGACTCGGGTCGGCGCCGCAGCGCTCCACCACCGTCCGCGCCTCAGCCGCGGAGATCGCGATGACAAGGTCCGATTCCTGCGCCAACCACGCCTCCCCGGCGACGCGGTTCGGCGACTCGGGCGGCTCCCCCTCGGACAGATAGTCGCCGGGCCGGGCCGCCACCGAGTGGTAGCTCTGCACGTGCGGCACGCCCCACCGCCTGGCCAGCGGTAGCGCAGCCATCCCCGACATCCAGTGGTGCGAGTGCACGACGTCGTATGGCCCGAGCCCCGCCATGCCGCGCTGGAACTGCTCGATGTGCTGGTCGATCTCCGACTTGGCGAGCCGCGACGGTGGCCCCGCATCGACGTGCCGCAGCGTCACCCGCTCAGCGAGCCGCACTACCTCCGGCTGATCGGGGGAACTCCGCCGCGTCACGATCTCAACCCGATGCCCGAGGCAGGCGAGCGCGTCGGCGGTGTGCCGCTCGACGACGTTCATGCCGCCGGCATCTCCCGACCCGGGCGCCTCGTACGGGGAGGTGTGCATCGACACCATCGCGATCCGCAACGACTGACTACGCATCCTGCAAGCCTACGACTGATCGCCCAGCCAAGTCGCACGACGACGTCACCGCGTCGCTCCAACCTCCTCCCGCGCCTCAACGAACGCCCGAATGGCCGTATCGAGATCGGCTTGGGTCAGCGACGCAGACAGCTGGGTTCGGATGCGGGCCTTGCCCTTGGGGACCACCGGGTAGCTGAATGCCCGCACATAAACGCCCCGCGCGAGAATCGCGTCGGCCATCTTTGCCGCGACCACCGCGTCGCCGATCATTACCGGCGCGATGGCGTGGTCGGATTCGGGGATTTCGAAGCCCTCTTCCGCCATTCGACGGCGGAAATACTCGGTGTTCTCGCGCAATCGGGAAAGGAGGTCGCCGGAGGAGGTAAGCAGGTCGAGGGTGGCGAGCGATGCGCCGACGATCGATGGTGCCAGCGAATTGCTGAACAGGTACGGCCGCGACCTTTGCCGCAGCCATTCGACGATCTCCGCCCGGGCGCACGTGTAGCCGCCGGACGCGCCGCCGAGGGCCTTGCCTAGGGTGCCGGTGAGGATGTCGACGCGCTCGACGACACCGAAGCGCTCGGGCGTGCCGGCGCCGGTTTCGCCGACGAACCCGACGGCATGGGAGTCGTCGACCATCACTAGGGCCCCGTATTCGTCGGCGAGGGCGCAGATTTCGTCGAGGGGTGCGACGTAGCCGTCCATCGAGAAGACGCCGTCGGTGGCGATGACGCGGTGCCGAGCCTCCTTGGCGACCTCGAGTTGGGCGCGAAGATCGTTAAGGTCACGGTTCTTGTAGCGGTAGCGGGCAGCCTTGCTGAGGCGCACGCCGTCGATGATCGACGCATGATTCAGCTCATCGGAGATGATCGCGTCCTGCTCGCTGAAGAGCGTCTCGAATAGGCCGCCATTGGCGTCGAAACAGGAAGAGTACAAGATGGTATCGAACCCACCTGCACCTGGGCGAAGGAACTCGGTGAGGCGGGTTTCGAGTTCTTGATGCTGGGTTTGGGTGCCGCAGATGAAACGCACGGAGGCCATGCCGAAGCCCCAGCGGTCGAGGGCGGCCTTGGCGGCGTCGACCAGGACAGGGGAATCGGCGAGGCCGAGGTAGTTGTTCGCGCAGAGGTTGATGACCTCTCCCCCGGGGACCGCTACATGTGCCGACTGCGGTGTGACTAGGGGCTCCTCACGCTTGTAGAGACCCTCGTCGCGGAGTTGTTGCAGCTGGGCGCGGATATCGTCGATAAAGTTCACAGTTCCTCCCAATTGAGAACGACCTTGCCGGAGCGTCCATCGCCGGCGACGGCGAACGCTTCGGCGAATTCGCGGGGCGAAAAGCGGTGTGTGATTACCCCGGAGATGTCGAGTCCGGAGTGGATTAGGGAATTCATGGCGTACCAGGTTTCGAAGATTTGCCGCCCGGTGACACCCTGAATGGTGAGCATGCTGAAGATGATCTTGGAGAAGTCGATGGTCAAAGGATCGGCGGGGGTACCGAGAAGCGCGATGCGGCCGCCATGCGTCATGTGGTCGATCATCGACCTCAGGGCGGCACCGGAGCCGGACATCTCCAGCCCGATGTCGAAACCCTCGCGCATGTCGAAGCGGGCGTAGACATCGCCGAGGTCCTCGCGGGCCGAGTTCACCGTCGACGTGATGCCGAGCGAGGCGGCGAGGTCGAGCCGCTCGTCGCTCAGGTCAGTGATGACGACGTTGCGGGCGCCCTGGAACTTAGCGACGAGGGCCGCCATGATTCCGATCGGTCCGGCACCGGTGACGAGGACGTCCTCGGCTAGGGCGGGGAATTGGAGGGCGGCGTGGACGGCGTTGCCGAAGGGGTCGAAGATGGCGGCTACGTCGCGGTCGAGGTCGTCTGGGTGAACCCACACGTTGGCGGCGGGCATGGCGAAGAACTCGCAGAAGGCGCCGTCGACGTGGTAGCCGATGCCCCGGGTGCGCAAGCACAGATGCCGGCGGCCAGCCAGGCAGGCGCGGCAGCGGCCGCACACGTAGTGTCCTTCGCCGGAGACGAACTGCCCGGCTTCCAGGCCCGTCACGGCCGAGCCGAGCTCGACGATCGTGCCGCAGAACTCGTGGCCGAGGATTCGTGGGGTCTTAACGGTGGCGGCGGCCCAGCCGTCCCAGCGGTCGATGTGAACGTCGGTGCCGCAGATCCCGGTTCTGGCGACTTTGATGAGGACCTCGTTGGGTCCGGGCGCAGGTTTGGAGACGTCGACGAGCTCAAGGCCGGGTCCTGGGCGCGTCTTCGCAAGCGCGAGCATGCGGCCATCGTCGCACAAGTCACTTCGCGGAGGAGGTCGGGGTCGGTGTCACCGCTAACCACAGCACAACGCGTCACACGCGACGTCTGGGAGGTCGCCTGTGACGCAGCGTGTGACGCATTGTACGAATTGTCGACATGACATCCGGGCGGCGACGCGCAAGTTGAACGGGGACACGATAAGGCCCCAGGCGCAGCCGCCGATCGAGGCGCCACACGACCTGGCCCCGGCCTTTTGCGGGCGCGAATCGCCGTTTTGGGTGAACGGGGGCATGTGCGGCTAGGGGCTTCGCGTAGCCCGTTCGCCTGGCCCGGCGATTCGTGCACACCTTGGGGGTATCGCAGTAAGCGCGAAGGGGCGGCGAGGCTTCCAACCGTCGCTAGGGTTGGTGGTCGTGGAGCGGAACACGGAGCTGCTGCTGCGCGTGGCGCGGATGTACCACGTCCAGGCGGAGACGATGGAGGCGATCGCGCATCAGCTGGGGGTCTCGCGGTCGACGGTGTCGCGGCTGCTGAAGGAGGCCCGCGACCAGGGTCTGATTCGAGTCACCGTAGTCGACCCGAACCGGCCACTGACAAGGGTCGCGGCCCTGTTCCGAACGCACTTCAACGTCGCTGCGCACCTGGTGAGCGTGCGCCCCGGTCTCAGCTCCATCCTGCGGCTGGAGCAGATCGCGAAGGTCGCGGCCCGGCTGATCGAGGGGATCATCGGTGACGGCGCGGTTGTCGGGGTGGCTTGGGGGACGACGACGGCGGCGGTCGCGGCCCAACTTCGACGTCGCGATCTGGCTGGTGTCCGCGTCGTCGGCCTCAACGGCGGCGCCAACGACAGCACGACGGGCGTGCCATACGTCGGGTCGATCTTGCAGCGCTTCGCAGCCGCGTTCCAGGGGGAGGAACAGCTGCTGGCGCTGCCCGCGTTCTTCGACCGCGCCAGCACGCGCGCCGCCATGTGGGAGGAGCGCTCAACGCAGCACATGTTGAAGTCGCGGCGGCAGTGCACGATCGCGGTCTTTGGCATCGGGGCCCTCGCCTCGGCGCAGCAGTCGCACGTGTACACCGCCAATTACCTCCGCCCCGCCGACTTCGCCGAACTCGAGGCGGCGCACGTCGTCGGCGACGTCTGCACCGTCATGATGCGCGAGGACGGCTCCTGGCGCGACATCCCCCTCAACCAGCGCGCCACCGGCATGACCCCCGACGAACTCCGCGAGCTCCCGCGGCGGGTATGCGTCGTCAGCGGCGCCAGCCGAGCCGCCGCCCTGCTTGGGGCGCTGCGGGCTGGAGTCGCAACGGACCTGGTAGTCGACGAGGAAACCGCCCGCGAAGTCCTAAAGCGCCTCCGTCCGGGGCTGAAACTGGACTGAGAGGCCTGCTTCAGGAGCCGTCCTTCTTCGGCATCACGCCGTGTCAGGCCCGCCTCTGAATAACCTCTGGAGGGCATGACATCCCCTGGAACGACGGCCAAAGGGGGTTGGGCAATGATGCACTTGGTATCGCACCTTGTCAGGAGCGGGTCCACGGGGCGCTGTCGGGACGGACTCATGGTTCGCTGAGCGCGCCTCCCTCGTTGTTGGCACGCCTCAGGCCGTGGTGTCCGCTCTGCTGCGACTCTGCTGCGACGGGCGAACCGTTGCCGCCAACATACCCCTGGGGGTAGTGCACGAATCGCCGGGCTGGGTGAACGGGCGTCGCAAACGCCCTAGCCACACACCCACCATTCACCCAAAACGGCGATTCGCGCCCATATAGGGGCCGGAGTGATGGGGGTGGTGCCTGGGTCGGGATGGCTGGGCCGGAGTGGCTGGGCCGGGATCGGAGGCGGGTGGCTGGATCGGAGCAGCTGGGTCGGGGTGGCGGACCAACCTCACCCACAACGGGTTTGCCGCCCCTGGACCAGCCACGACTCGTGCAGCCGATGGATCGTCGCAAAACCCTCTCACAACACGTTACCGCCCCACTACCCCTGTCGCTCTCGGACGACCCGGCTAGGCTTGCCCGTATGAGCGACTTGATCACGACCTCCGTCGTCGACGGCGTGGCCACCCTCCGCCTGAATCGACCGCGCGCCATCAATGCCTTCAACCTTGAGATGCTGGAGGCCGCCCACGAGGCCCTCAACGCCTGGGCCCACGACGACGATATCACCAGCGTCGTTCTGTCCGGCGAGGGCGACCGCGGCTTCTGCGCCGGCGCCGACGTACGCACGCTCTCCACCACCATGGCCGACGGCGGCCCGTGGCTGCGCTTCCTGGAGTTGGAGTACCTCCTCGACGTGATGGTCGCGCAGTACCCGAAGCACGTCACCGCGCACCTGACCGGCATCACGATGGGCGGCGGCCTGGGCCTCGCCGTCGGAGCGGACCGCCGAATCGTCGATGCGACGTCGCGCATCGCGATGCCCGAGACGAAGATC
>CAMCJC010000110.1 GCA_945875065.1 uncultured Propionibacteriaceae bacterium
TCACCACCGGTGCTTGGGGAGTCACCCGCAACCCTCACGACCCGACCCGTTCACCGGGCGGCTCGTCTGGCGGCTCCGCGGTCGCCGTCGCGGCCCAGATGGTGCCGCTCGCTCTCGGAAGCGACGGCGGGGGCTCGATCCGCATCCCAGCCGCCTGGAACGGCCTGATCGGCATCAAACCGACGCGAGGCCGCGTCAGCACCGCCCCGAATCCGGACCTTTGGCAGGCCCTCGGGACCTACGGGCCGCTTGCCCGTGAGGTGGACGATGTCGACCTCGCCCTCCGGCTTCTCGCCCCGGTCGGTGTTCACCGCGAAGCCCCAGCCCGGCTCTCCGTCGGCTGGACCCTCGGCTCTTGCCTACCAGGAGTAAGCCCCAGGCGCGAGATCGGCCAAGCAGTTGCGCACGCCGCCGGGCGGTTAGCCGAACACGGCCACCGCGTCGAACACGGCAGCATCCGGTGGGCCGAGACGCCTCTGACCTACCTCATCCAATACCACCGCGGCATCCTCGATGAGGCACGCAGCCTCGAACACCCCGAGCTCATGGAGGCCCGCACCCAGCGGATCGCGGCGCTAGCCGCGCGGATCCCGGAGCGCTTAACCGCATGGGCGGCCGGCAGTATCGGGCGCATCGAGGCCGCGATGGATCAAGTCTTCGAAACCCTCGACGTCCTCCTGACGCCGGTGACGCCGATGCTTCCGCCGCCCATCCGCCCGGTGCACGAATGGGGCTATGTGCGCGCCCACTGGACCAGTTCACGGGTGATCGCTTACACGTCCTACTGGAACCTGGCGGGACTCCCGGCCGCCAGCGTCCCAGCCGGGCGGTCCAAGACCGGCCTGCCACTCGCGGTGCAGGTCATCGGGCGGCGCGGTGCTGACGAGACCGTGCTCGCCGTCGCCAAGGAACTGCTCACACCCCCGTGAGCGCCCCGCGGTGTTTCGCGGCGATCGTCTTCGCCGCCGTAGTTGACGGACCCGGGGCAGGCACGAACATCGCCTCCCGGTAGTACCGCAGTTCTTCGATCGACTCCTGAATGTCGGCCAACGCCCGGTGGTTCCCCTGCTTGGCAGGGGCCTGGTACATCACCCGCGGGTACCACCTACGAGCCAGCTCCTTCAGCGACGACACGTCGACGTTGCGGTAGTGCATCCACTCTTCAAGCTCCGGCATGTCCCGGGCCAGGAACGCCCGGTCCGTCCCAATCGTGTTGCCCGCCATCGGGGCCTTGCGTGCCGCCGGCACGAACTCCCGGATGTAGTCCATCGCGACCTTCGTCGCCTCCGCCATGGACGTTCCCGACGCCAGGTCATGGAGCAGCCCCGACTTGGTGTGCATATCCCGGACGAAGTCGCTCATCCCGGCCATCGCCTCATCGGAAGGCTTGATGACGACATCCACCCCCTCGCCCAGCACGTTGAGTTCGGCATCGGTCACTAGGACGGCGACCTCGATCAAAGCGTCGCGCCCCAGATCCAGGCCGGTCATCTCACAGTCGATCCATACCAGTTCGTCGCTCACCCGCCCAACCTTAGGGCCATCCGCCGCAATCGGCTCAACGTGCGTACAATCGACGCTGACCAGCCCCAGTAGCTCAGTGGATAGAGCAACAGCCTTCTAATCTGTCGTGCGCAGGTTCGAGTCCTGCCTGGGGCGCCCACTACCCTGGGACGCATCATGACTGTTGTTGATCGGCAGCGGTGGCTGTCCGGGCTGCCCCCAGCGACGCGCCGCCCGTGGTGGCAGCGCCTGCTTCGCAGCCCCATCTTCTGGCTAACGCTGGTTTTGCCGCCGCTTTACGGCCTCAGCTTGTACGACATGTACTCGGAGATGCACCCCGACCGGACCTTTCCCGACGGTACGGTCGCTCTGGGGCTGAACAACGAGGCCATCCGTCAAGCCGCGTTCTGGGCGATGTGGACGGCGCTCGCGTACGTGACCCTGTTCCTGTGGCTCGACCGCTACCGTCTGCAACGGCCCCTCACCTGGGTGCTTACGTTCCTGTGGGGGGCTTGCGCGTCGACTTGGATCAGCGTGAAGGTCAACACCTGGGCGGGGGAGATGATGCAGACCACACAGGCCGGTGCCGACGATGGTGTCCGCCCTGCGGTTTTCGTCGCCCCGTTCATCGAGGAGGCCAGCAAGGCGACGGTCCTGTTCCTCCTGGTGATTTTCTACCGGACGCGCATCGTATCCCGGATCAACATGGTCTCTCTGGCGGGGCTGTCAGCGGTTGGGTTCGCGTTCGTCGAGAACATCATCTACTACGGCCGTGCCATCGTGTACGTCTCCAACACCATCGAGGTGACGGATCCGACCGCTACGGTCAAAGAGTTGATTCTCCTGCGCGGCCTCTACACATCGTTCGGTCACCCGCTGTTTACGATGATGACCGGTTTGGGCCTGGCTGTCGCCCTCGGCGCCCGCAGCAAGTGGGTGCGGGTCACCGCACCGCTCGGCGGTTTCCTCCTCGCGGCCGGCGGCCACATGCTGTTCAACGGCATCGCCTCGACCCGCCCGGTCGAGGAACTGAAGACCCCCTGGTACCTGGCGCTCGGGGTCGTTATCTCCTTGGCGCTGTACCTCGTTTTCAGCGTCGTCGGCGAGGCCCGTCTCATCCGTCAGCGTCTCACCGACTTTAGACGTGTCGGCTGGCTCACTGACCGCGACCCGATCGTCTTCTCCAACGGCTTTAGGCGCATCAAGCTTTTGGTCGCCGCGATGCTGCGGGGACCGCGAATGTGGTGGCGCACCGCCCGGTTCATGCGGCTCATCACCGAGCTGGCGCACACCCGGGCCCAAGAGGTTGCGGGGACGGGCGGTCCCGGTATCGAGGATCGGTGTCACCAGCTGATTCACCAGATCGAAAAGCTGCGCCCCCACGCCCTGACCGAAACCCAAGGGCTCAAGACCTTTCCCAAGTACCGCTGGCTGAGCCGACGCCCAGCCTCTTCAGCGCAAGGGCAGCGCCTATGAATGAAACACTGCGGGCGTCGCTGGCCCGGCTCGACGAAGTGCTGGGACGCATTCAACTTCCCCTGCCGCTCGACGGCGTAGCCGAGCAGCGCACCCTGGTCGAGGTGCTGCGTCAGCAGAACACCGACTACCTCCTGCCCCGGGCCGAGCGCCTCGACGCGCCGCTGCTTGCCGTCGTCGGTGGCTCAACCGGAGCCGGTAAATCGACGCTCGTCAATGCCCTCCTCGGGGCGGTCGTCAGCCGTACCGGCGTTCTGCGCCCCACTACGAAGACCCCGACCCACGTGTGTCACCCGCGCGACCGCGAGTGGATCCGCACCGGCCCCCACCTCGGGGGCCTGGTACGCAGCGACGACGACATCCCCGACTCGCGAGCCCTACGCGTCGTCGCCACCGAGCAGCTGTCAGCGGGCCTTGCCATCCTCGATGCCCCCGACATCGACTCGGTCGATGACGCCAACCGGCTCTTGTCACGACAGCTCTTGGCGGCCGCCGATCTGTGGATCTTCGTCACCACTGCCTCTCGATACGCCGACGCCGTAGCTTGGGAACTCCTGGAGGCCGCGGCCGCCCGGGACATCGTCGTCGCCGTCGTCCTCAACCGCTGCCCGCCTGGCACCGAAGCCGACCTGACAGCTCACCTGACCGACATGCTGGATGCCCGCGGCATCCGGTTCCGTCACATCTTCGCCCTCCCGGAACAAGAAGACCTGGGCGCCGGCCTCCTGACGGCTGGGGAGATCGCGCCAGTGCGGCGCTGGATCGGACGGCTCGCCGCCGGTCGGGAGCAGCGTGCGACGGTCGCCGTTCATAGCCTCGTCGGTGCCGTCCGCAACGTCGAACCCCAACTGCGCACCCTCGCCGCGGCCGCGGCGAGCCAGGCCGAAGCCATCGCCGACCTGCGGGAGGCCGCCAGCAAGGAGTTTCGCCGCGCCAGCCTCGACATTGGTCAGGCGACGTCCGACGGCTCAATGCTCCGGGGCGAGGTCCTCAGCCGTTGGCAGGACCTGGTCGGCACCAGCGATCTCATGCGCGCTCTCGACAAGCGCATCGCCGCCTTGCGGGACCGGCTGACCGGGTGGGTCTCCGGCACGCGTAAGGGAGAGCAGATGCAGGTCGCGATTTCCGACGGCGTGACGGCGCTCGTGGTCGAGCACGTCACAGCAGCGTGTCAGGATGCCGCAGCCGCCTGGGCGCGGACTCCGTGGGGGCAGTCCCTGATCTCCGAGGACTCCGCATTGGCGCGCCCAACCGCCGGTTTTGAAGCCGAGGTCGCCAAGACCGTCCGCGCTTGGCAGTCCGATGTCCTGGACCTTGTCGAGAACGAGGGCAAGGGGCGGCGTCGTCACGCGCGACTTCTCGCTTTCGGCACCAATGCTGTGGGGGCGGCGCTGATCATGGTCGTGTTCGCGACCACCGGCGGGCTCACCACCGCCGAGGTCGGGATTGCCGGCGGCACCTCGGTGATCGCGCAGCGGGTGCTGGAGGGCGTCTTTGGTGACGACGCGGTGCGTCGCCTCGCTAAGGAGGCCAAGCAGCAACTCGACTTGCGCGTCGACGATTTGTTGGCGATACAGCAGGCGCGCTTCGCGACGCGTCTCGATAAGCTCGGTCTCGACGAGGAACTGCCGAACCAGCTCACCAAGGTCGCGGACGACCTACGAGACTCGGCCGCCTCGGCTTTCGACTACCTGACCCGTCCCGAAGGGTACTGATGCTGACCCGTCTCGAAACCCTCGACCAGCTCGTCGAGGTCACCCAACATCGCGTCCCTGAGGACCTCACTCGCCGGGCCGCGAAGCTGCTGGCCCGCGCGGACCGACGGCTGGCCCTGGGGGAGCAGACGGTGGTCGCGCTGGCTGGTGCCACGGGCTCGGGCAAGTCGTCGCTGACGAACGTGCTTAGCCGCAGCGACATCGCTGGGGTCGGCGTTCGTCGCCCCACCACGTCCCAGACCCTGGCGATCAGCTTCGGCCCGACCAACAAAGAGCTGCTGGACTGGCTTGATGTTCATCGCCGCCACGAGGTGCCTGCCGTCACGCCCGGCCTGGAGAACCTGGTCCTTCTCGATCTGCCGGACCACGACTCGGCCACGTTCTCCAATCGTGATGAGGTTGACCGGCTTGTTCAGTTCGTCGACCAGTTCGTGTGGGTCCTCGACCCCGAGAAGTACGCGGATGCCGCGGTCCACCACCGTTACCTCCAGCCGCTGGCGAGGCACCGCGATGTCGTCACCGTCGTTCTGAACAAGGCCGACCGACTGAGCCCCGATGGGCTTTACGAGTGCATGTCGGATCTGCGCCGCATCCTCAAGATGGACGGCCTCGGTGACGTTCCCCTGCTCGCCGTCTCCGCCCGCGAGGGCATGGGCATCGCCGAGTTGGAGACGGGTCTGGCCGACGTCGGCGTCCGTAAGTCGGCGGCCCGGGCGCGCCTGTCGGCCGACATAACCGCGGTCGCCGACGAGTTCGAGGCCGCCTGCCGGGGGGAGGTCGGCAGCGTCCCCGACTGTGCCGTCGCAGCCCTCGATGATGCTCTCGCCGCTTCGGCTGGGGTTCCGGAGGCCGTGACCGCCGTCGAACGCAGCTTCATCCACCGCGGCGTGTTGACTACCGGATGGCCACCGGTCAGCTGGATCCGGCGACTGCGTCCCGACCCGCTCAAGGCATTGTTGCCGAGCGATGTCACACCTGGCGAGGAACGGCTCGCGCACCCCGGGAACGGCCCGGTCAGCCGCGCCCGCATCCGCACCGGCCTGCGAGCCCTGGCCGACCGTGCCAGCCAGGGCATGGCCCCGGGGTGGGCCGACGCCGTCGGATGGGCCTCGAGCCAGGACGCAGAGCAGCTGCCTCAGCTGCTGGAGCGGGCCTTGGCCAAGACCGACCTGGGAGCAGACGAGAACCCGGTGTGGTGGCGGGTATTGCGAAGCCTGCAGTGGGTTCTTATGGCGGCGCTCATCGTGGGGCTGGGATGGCTGCTGCTCGGCTTCCTCGGGTTGCCGCCGAATAACTCACCGGTTCCGTGGCTGCTCCTGGCCGGCTCGATTGTCGGCGGTGTGGTGCTCGGGCTGTGCTCAGGGCTGCTGGTTCGTCGCGGCGCCCGGGCCGGTGCGCGGGCCGCTGAGCGACGTCTGCGGCAGGCGGTGTCCAAGGTGGGGGCAGCGCACGTCGTCGAGCCGGTGGCCGAGGAGTTGAGGCGACTCCGGGAAGCCAGGGAGTTGATCGGGCGGCTTCGGAAATAGGTGGCATACTTGCCGGCGGTCTGATTCGAAGGGAAGCAAGTGGCCGAGTTCATCTACACCATGCAAAAGGTCCGCAAGACCGCGGGCGACAAGCTGATCCTGGACGACGTCACCCTGGCGTTCTTCCCCGGCGCCAAGATCGGTGTCGTAGGCCCCAACGGTGCCGGAAAGTCGACGCTGCTGAAGGTCATGGCCGGCCTCGAGCAGCCCAACAATGGGGAGGCCGCGCTCGCCAAGGGGGCCACCGTCGGCATCCTCCTGCAGGAGCCGCCCTTGAGCGAGGGCAAGACGGTTCAGGAGAACGTCGAGGAAGCGGTCGGGGAGCTCAAGGCGAAGATGGACCGGTTCAACGCGATCGGTGCGGAGATGGCCGAGCCCGACGCCGACTTCGACGCCCTCATGGCTGAGATGGGCGAGCTTCAGACCGAGCTCGACGCCCACAACGCCTGGGATCTTGACGCTCGCCTCGAGCAGGCGATGGACGCGCTCCAGTGCCCGCCGCCCGACACGATCGTCGATGTTCTCTCCGGCGGTGAGCGCCGCCGCGTCGCGCTGTGCAAACTGTTGCTCCAGCAACCCGACCTGCTCCTGCTCGACGAGCCCACCAACCACCTCGACGCCGAGTCCGTCAACTGGCTGGAAGGGCACCTCAAGAGCTACCCGGGCGCGGTTCTGGCCGTCACGCACGACCGCTACTTCCTGGACAACGTCGCCGAGTGGATCTGTGAGGTCGACCGGGGCAAGCTCCACCCCTACGAGGGCAACTACTCCACCTACCTGGAGACCAAGAGGGCCCGCCTCCAGATCGAAGGCAAGAAGGACGCCAAGCGCGCCAAGATCCTGGAGAAGGAACTGGAGTGGGTGCGCTCGTCGCCGAAGGCCCGCCAGGCCAAGAACAAAGCCCGTCTGCAGCGGTACGAGGAACTCGCGGCCGAGGCGGAGCGTTTCCGCAAGATCGACACCGCCGAGATCAACATCCCGCCCGGCCCGCGTCTGGGGTCCGTGGTGCTGGAAGTCAGCCACCTGAAGAAGGGCTTCGGCGACCGCGTCCTGATCGACGACCTGTCGTTCTCACTGCCCCGTGCCGGCATCGTCGGGATCATCGGACCCAATGGTGTCGGCAAGACGACGTTGTTCAAGACCATCACAGGCCAGGAGACCGCCGACTCCGGCAGCGTCAAGATTGGCGAGACCGTCACGTTCAGCTACGTCGACCAGAACCGAGCCGGCATCAACGCCGAGGACAACGTGTGGCAGGTCGTCTCCGAAGGCCTCGACCACATCAAGGTCGGCAACTTCGAGATGCCGTCCCGCGCCTACGTAGCGTCGTTCGGTTTCAAGGGACCGGACCAGCAGAAGAAGGCCGGTGTCCTCTCAGGCGGTGAGCGGAACCGCCTCAACCTGGCGTTGACCCTCAAACAGGGGGGCAACGTCCTCCTGCTCGACGAGCCCACCAACGACCTCGACGTCGAGACCCTGTCGAGCTTGGAAGACGCTCTGCTGGACTTTCCAGGCTGCGCCGTCGTGATTTCCCACGACCGCTGGTTCCTGGATCGCGTCGCGACGCACATGCTCGCCTGG
>CAMCJC010000111.1 GCA_945875065.1 uncultured Propionibacteriaceae bacterium
GTCCCAGCGGATCAGCGTGTATCCAGGAGTGTCCGTATGGGACAACATGTTTCACTTCTCCCGTCTTGTGTGCGGCCGTGTGGGCGGACGAAGGGAGGCAGAGCGGTGCCTGGAGTTGTTCGGCCTTGAAAGGCTCGCGAATGTACGATGCAGCGCGCTCTCTGGTGGACAAGCTCGTCGGCTGCATGTGGCCATCGGCTTGGTCGGTTCCCCTGGCATTTTGATTCTAGATGAGCCGACAGCCGGGATGGATCTCGGGTCGAAAGAACTGACACTCAAAGTGTTGCAACAATTGGCGACTGAGAGGCACATAGTAATACTATCGACACATGATCTAATGGGAATAGAGTCGATGGATCCTTTGGTTCTGCTATTGGTAAATGGGGCCTTGAAATCCTGTGTCAAAGCCTCAGAAATGGTTGGCGATGATTCAGTTTTTATAGTGGAGTTTGACGGTGATTCAACTCTGTCAAGTTCGGGCATGTTCGAAGTAGTGAAAAAGGGGGCGGGTATCTGGGTGTGTCGCACGGAGTTAACTTGCTCTCCGATGAAGTTGCTCGATAATTTGAGTCCTGCAGACCGAGAGCGTGTCGTAAGTTTCAGGGTATTGCCTCCTTCTTTGGAGCGCTCGTACAGTGACCTGATAGGACAGGCCGGTGCGTAGATTCCTAGCTAACACCCTTTTGTTGTCTCAATTAAATCTGAAGTTGGCCCTGCGCGATCCTCTTCCCATATTGCTCGGGTCGGCTATGCCTCTTTTTTTCATATATTTTCTTCGGCCGGTCTATTCCGCCTCTGATCGCTTGACAGATGTCGAGGGCATGGCTTCTGGTTTTTTAGCGATGTTCGCGTTCTTTTTGGTTCCAAATGTCGCTCAAGGATTCTTTTCTGAACATGAATGGGGCACCTGGGATCGTTTACGGTTGTCTGGCTCGAGTGTCTGGAGTATTTTTCTTGGAAAGTCTGTGACGCCATTGTTCGCTTTTTTCGTTCAGTTCGGCCTAGTTCTCGGTGGGGCCCGAGTTATCTTCGGATCCAGTCGCCAGTGGAACTTGGGGTCGCTAGTAGGGGTTTGTCTTCTGTTTGCGATATACCTGGTCCTGTTTGGTTCAATTCTTGCCGTTTGGTGCACTTCATTGGCTCAGGTCAGTGCGATTTCGAGTTTGTTGTCCCCCATCTTGGCTGCCTTAGGTGGAGCATTGGTTCCCGTGCACATATTGCCGCTGTGGGTGCAGTGCGTGGCTCCGTTCACGCCGGTGTATTGGGTAATGGGCGGTATGTCTTGCAGCATGGGTGTTTCATGCGGAGCGAGTTTTTGGGGAGCTGTGTTGCTATCGGCATCGATCCACGTTGCGTTGACTGCGGTGATTTTCGTGATCAGCTTGAGGGTTGTATCGCGACGTAGCTTGATCGTTAGGGCATGAAGTGTAAGCACGGTCACATGGTCCGGGGTAGCGGTTATGTGATCTCCCTCTGCCCCGATCCGTATCTAGTGATGGGCTGTAGTGGGAGGTTGCCGGATCCCGGCCGGTGCAATGTCCGGTCGTGGAAGCACTAACCTCTTCTCATCGGGAAGGAGACGTAGATGGGCACCCTCACTGTGCTGGCTACGAGCGATGTGCACGGCAACGCCCTCGACTGGGACTACTACGCGGATGGCCCGCACACCGTCTTCGAGGTCGGCCTGGCGCAGGCGGCGACGCTCGTCGAACGCATCCGCTCCGAGCGGGGGAGCGAGACGGTGGTTCTCGTCGACAACGGCGACACCATCCAGGGCACGCCCCTTGACACGTTTTATGCGCAGACCGAGCCCATCGCGACGACCGGTGCCGCCCACCCGATGGCAGCGGCGTTCAACGCCATGGGCTACGACGCCGTCAACCTCGGCAACCACGAGTTCAACTACGGTTTCGCCCACCTGCGCGCCTGGGAGGGGCAGTTGAGGATGCCGCTGCTCGGCGCGAACGTCGTAGCGGCCGACGCCCCCGAGGTGCCGATCTTCCAGGCGTACACGATCGTCGAGCGCATGGTCGACGGTAAGAAGGTGCGTGTCGGCATCCTCGGCATCACCACCCCGGGGTCGATGGTGTGGGACCGACTGCACCTGAGTAGCGAGGGCGTCGTGATCGGCGACATGGTCGAGGCCGCCCGCCGCTGGGTGCCGATGCTGAGGAACGAGGTCGGCTGCGATGTCGTTGTTGTCCTCTGCCACGCCGGCATCGGCCACTCCAGCTACGCCACCGGCCTTGACATCCCCGCCGAGAATCCCGCCGACCTGATCGCCGCCCAGGTCCCAGGGATCGACGTCATGGTCATCGGCCACACGCACCGCGACGTCCCCGAACAGTTCATCACCTGCGAGGCGACCGGCCGGCCCGTCTTGCTCACTCAGCCTCGTGCCTACGCTGCTGGTATCACCGAAACCACCCTGGAGCTGAGACGCGACGGCGACGCCTGGACCGTCGTCGGCGCGACCGCGATCGGCCATAAGGTCTCCGGCGAAGCCTCGGCCGAGCACGTCGTCGCGGCCGTCGCCGGAGCCCACGAACGCACCCGTGCCCATGTGAACCAGCAGATCGCGACCTCCCCGCGCCGCATGGGCACCGAGGACGCCCACTGGCGCCCCACCGAGGCAATTGCGTTCATCCAGCATGTCCAGGCCCGCACCGTCGCGCAGGCTCTCGCCGGCGCGGACGAGCGCTTGCCCATCGTCTCCCTGACCGCCCCCACATCCCGCACCGCGGTGATCCCGCAGGGCGCCGTCAGCATCCGCGACCTCGCAGGCATCTACATCTTCGACAACACCCTCGCCGCCGTCCGCCTAACCGGAGCCCAGCTGCGCGCCCACCTCGAACACGCCGCCCGCTACTTCGCCGACGCCCAACCCGGGACGCCGTTCGACCCGGTCACGATGTGCGGTATCGAACGCGACGGCCGAAAACAGTGGGATTACCAGTTCGATATCGCCGCGGGCATCGACTACGAGATCGACATCACCCGCCCCGTCGGCCAGCGCATCACCGTCCTCAACCACGAGGACGGCACCCCGATCCGCGACGACGAAGCTTTCGCCGTCGCCCTCAACCACTACCGCCTCAGCGGAGCCGGCGAATACCCGAACGTCGCGAACGCGCCCGTCCTTTACAACGACATGCGTGACATTCGCCAACTCCTGATCGACTACGCCGCCGCCCACGGCGTCGAGGTCCCGTTTCGCGAGAACTGGCGTGTCGTCGCGCACTGAGAAATCGATAGCATGACGGCGTGAGCGGCCTCAACGACTCGACTGTCCCCTCTGCCGGTAGGGGCGACGACGCGCGTCCTGCCCCGCCACGTCCCGGCTTCCAACTTCAGCCGGCGCAGTGGCAGCCGCCTGCGCCACCGCAGCCCCAGGTCTACACCGGCCCGCGAGTGCCGCCGCCGGAGCGACGACGCCGGGTCCGGCCGCGCATTCCGGCACCACCCTGGATAGAGCCAGAGCCGACACAGTCGGAAGTAGCGCGTCGCCAGGCCGACGACAAGCTCCACCACGGTCCGAGCCGTTGGCTGGAGATCACTCGTCGCCTGATCACCGATACCTTCCGGGTGCTGGCCGGCCACTGGCCCCAGCTGGTCGGGATCTTCCTCATCGGTGCGATCGGTCGCATGGGGTTCTTGTGGCTGGCGTCGTGGGTTTCCCGTTTCTCCAGCACCGCGGCGATCTTCATCCTCCCGCTCGCGCCCCTGGCGACCCTGACCGCGCTCGTGTTCATGCTCCGCGTCACCGCCGATTCCTTGCCTGCTTTCCGCGACGCCTTCCAGGACGTTACGCGCGCGATGCGGCTGCGTCAGGACTTCCTCATCCTCGTGGCGATCATGCTGCCGTTCCTAACCGTCTATGCCTCCCAGGGCTTGCTGGCGGTGGACCAACAGATCTTCGTCGTCGACGCGATCGTCGAGGCTGAACTCGAAAACCCGGTCGTGGCCAACACCCGTATCGACTACGCCTCCGGCTGGGTTCTGGTCGGTCTGATCGTCGGCGCCCTGTTCCTGCGGCGTCTGTTGGAGGTCAGCGAGCTGGGAAGCCGCCTGCTGGTGTTCGCGGTGGCGGAAGCCTATCTGGAAGCGTTCTGGATGATGTCGGTCGGTAACGCCTTCTCCGCTCAGTTTGGTCAGTTCATGGCGTGGTTCCAAGAACGGAGTCTCGTGATCGGCATCGGCGATCTCTGGGAACGGTTCCTGGCACTCAGCGACGCCCTCCGCGCCACCGTTGAATGGCTCGCCGGAGCCACGAGCTGGCTGTGGGCCTCCTTCATGGCGGTGTTGTTCATGCCGCTGGCGTGGCTCGCGATCGGTGCCATGATCTACGAACCCGATCTCGATGAACTCGACCTCCGCGCCCCCAGCTCGACGGAGATTCGCGGCCGTGTCTCGCAGCGCACCCAGCGTTTGCTACGGGTTTCGCCCAAGACCGCGAAGCTGCTGGGGCACGCCATCGAGCCGGTCGTCGAGCCCGTCACCGAAACCTGGGGTGGCGTTAGACGCATTCTGAGTGCGGGCATCGCCCCGGCGGTGATCTTCTCCGGCGCGTTCATCGTCCTCGGCTACCTGCAGTCGGCGGTCGCGGGCCTACTGAGCGCCATCATCGGGCCGCGCGAGCCCAGCCTGGCGTTTGCCGTCGGCCCCTACATCGAACTCGGCTACCGGCTCGTCTACTTCGTGTGCACGATGGCGCTGCTTGCCTCGGCCGTCAACGTCCTAATCATCCTCGGCCGCCGCGACGCCTTGCCCAAGCGGGTCAGCTGATACTCAGCGGGAAGCTGGCGTAGTTCGGCGGCTGCCACCACACCCGGAACTCCTCCGGCTCAATGCCCTCGGGCAGCGCGAAGTAGTGGTCGCTCGACCATTGGCCGGGCCGGTCAGGGTCGATGCCCTCCAGAGTTGGCTGGAACAGGCCCAAGCTCGCGCCCGGATGCTCCAGTGGGGTGCAGCGGGTGGTGCTGTGGGCAGGGCCCTCGAACGTCTTCGACACCTTCCCGGCGCCGGGGCCATACTCGACTCCGCCGCTGAAAACCCGGACCTCACACGTCGTCAACGGCTGCTCGGGGGTGGCTGTGATGTCCAGGCTGATCCGCCACAGCTGCATGCCGGGGACGGGCTTGATGGTGTTCGAGTTCTCCTCGTAGCTGTCGACCCGCTCCACCGTCGCGACCCGCAGGCGCGCCTCGCGGGTGAAGTCCTCGCCAAACCAGTTGAACGTCTCGTGAAACATCACGACGCCGCCGGCCGCCCGCTGCGCGTAGGTCGGGTGCCACTTGAGGTGGTTCCCGATCATCCGCTGCGACGACGCCAGCAGCGCCAGCGCCAGTAGAAACGGCAGCGCTATCAGCCACGGCCAGTTGCGCCGCCACCTGGCCTTGGCCGCGCTCACGAGGCCACCTCCACCGTGGGCGGGGAAAGCTGTGCGTCACCGGCGGCGGCGACTAACTCGTCGGCCCGTCCCTTGGAGAGTTGGAGGTCGATCAAGACGATGTCGTCGGGACCCGAGAAGGCGTTCTGCTGGCGGGCCGTGAACTTGTGTCCGACCTGCCTGGAAGGCTGCATCGCCAGGTGCGCTCCCACAAGAGCCGACGGCGGCAGCTCCAGGTAGGTCTGGCAGTGCACGATCGTCCCCGGCTGACCTGAACCGCAGCTTCGGGTCGCGGGCATGATCCCGCCGTACAGGCGCCCACCGGCATCTTCGAGGTACCACGACGGGATTGGTTGGCGATACTCGCTGGGGGCGAACTGGAAGTCGATGAGCAACAACACCCCGTCGCTGATGACGACCTCGGAGTTTGTTTTCAGAGTCTTGGCCACGCTGATGTTATTGACCGTGACTTTTCCGATCCTGAACTCCACTGTCTCGCCGACGACGCCGCGGCGGTAGAACGGTCTGTCGGCGACGGCGGTGGGGGAGGGGATATGACCCGCGACCCACGACCCAGCAGCCAAAACCGCGAGGAGGAGCGCCAGCATCAACAAGAGCCTGAGTTTCGACTTCACTGCGAACCCGCCTTCGTGACCGGCATGGTGGCGTAGGCGGCGATCCGCGTGTCGAACCAGTTCCACTCGTGGCCCGCCGCGTGGAGCCGCCAAGTGTGGGCGGGCAGGCCGAACTTGACAACCTCCGGCGGCGGCGCCGAGGCCGGCTGTTCGAAGACGAAAGCCAGGCGTGCCGTCAGGCCTGGCTGCAGGTCGTTGGGCGGCAGATTGTCGCTCACCCGCACGAGCGGAGATGCGACAGGGGTGGGTGCGTCGGAGGTGGCTAGGGCGCCGAACTCGGCGGTCGTCTTGTCTTTCATGAGAAAATTGATGCCGACCGGGAAGTTCATGGTGTTGCGGACGTCGAAGGCGACGAGGATGTATCGCATGCCCTCGGCGTTGAGTCGCAGCGGCTCGATGGAATCGGACCATACCGCCTTGACGGCTGTGATCTCGAACGGGTCTACCAGCGCGCTCTGCCCCGGACCGAACTCGACCACCGGCAACTGCTTCGACGGGGTTGGGGCCCAACCCCCGCCGGCGGCGACGACGCCAATCCCTGCCAGCAGCCATAGCAGCGTCAAGACCAGGGGACTGGTGAAGAACGCCAGCCCGCCTCGGCGCCGCCCAGACTGAGGCGGCGTCACCGGGTAAGGCTGACGGGGCTCCATGGAACGCATCCTAGGAGACGACAGGGACACCTGAATAGCGGCCTGGATAGCATGTCGTCGTGAGTGACCGCAGGAACCAGGCCGTCCCCCCAGGCCGAGTCACTCCATGGCCGCAGCAGCCAGCCCACGGTCACCCGCTGGCTCCAGTTCCCTGGCCGCCCGCGGTGGGCTACAGCGGCCCCCCGGTACCTCCACCGCCGCTGAGAGGCGGTCGGCAACCGCTCACTCTGTATCGAGGCCCGGGGCTGTGGTGGCAGATTGCAACCCGAATGCTCGCCGACACCGCTCGGGTCCTGGCGATGCACTGGCCGAAGCTGCTGGGCATCTTCCTCATCGGCGAGACCTTGCGGGCCGGATTCTTGTGGCTGGCAGCGCTGGCCTCTAATGTCTCCGGGACCATTGCCTACTTCATTCTCCCCCTGGCGCCCCTGGCCTCGTTGGCATCGTGGATCTTCATGCTCCGCACTCCCGCCGCGTCGCTGCCGGCGCTGCACGAGGCTACAAGCCGGCGGCGCTACGACCTGACGGTCCTGGTCACCACCATGATGCCGTTCCTGGGCCTGTACGCCGCCCAAGGGCTGTTCGCGCTGGACGTCAAATCCTACCTCATCGACGTCGTGCAGGAGCAGTACCTAGATAGCCCACTCGTCGGCGCGTCACGGATCGCTTTCGTGACCGGATGGCCTCTAGCGGCGCTGATAGTCGGTGCCCTGGCCCTGCGCAGACTGTTCGAGGTGCACCGGTGGGGGAAGAGACTGGCGGTGTTGGGATTGCTCGAGGCCTATCTGGAGGCCCTCTGGATGGTTCCGCTTGGGAGCCAGCTCAAGCAACTGATCGACCGGTTCATCGGCTGGCTGCAGGGACGGCAGATCAGCCGCTGGTTGGGCGACCTCTGGCAACGAACCCTGGAACTCGGTGCGGGTACGGGAGACGCGACTACGTGGCTCGGCTCCGCCTGGAGCTGGCTGTCCGCGATGACGCTTTCGGCGCTGTTGCTGCCCCTCCTCTGGCTGGCTGCCGCGACCATGGTCGCTGAGCCCGATCTGGATGATCTCCAGCAGGGGTCAGCTGAGGCGCGAGGACGCGCGAGCCTGGGGTCCCGCCGGTGGCCTGTCTCA
>CAMCJC010000112.1 GCA_945875065.1 uncultured Propionibacteriaceae bacterium
TGTGGCTAGGGGTTTTGCGTCGCCTGTTCATCTGGCCCGGCGTTTCGTGCACGCCCTGGGGGTGCTGGAAGGGGGCGGGTGTGGGGAGGGTGGTGAGTGTTCCTTCCGGTACGGGACGGGCCTGCTGTCGGCAGCGAAGGTTTCGGAGAACACCCCGAACTGATCCGGGGGTAGCAATCGTCGCCTTAGCCTGAACTGTCTCGGTGAACTGAGCAGTTTATCGTTTACCTCATTCTTCCTGCCCATAGCCAATCAACCCCTCATTGCGGGCTAGCGTGGAAAGCACCGTATACGGCTTTCGCATCAAGAGCAACCCGACGCGTCGCCTCGCGCAAGATGCCCGCGTTGGTTCAAGGTGAGCGGATGGAGTTCGAGTTGGCTGGCCCGCCTGTTCCACTCCCCCAGGTGAGGCCGGGTGGCAGCCGATATCGCATCGCCGCGACCTCTAGATGGTTTGTTGTAGGAATGTCCAGATGAGGGCGTTGACCCAGGCGGCTTGGGCGTTGTCGGCTGCGCCGCCGTGGCCGCCTTCGATGTTCTCGAAGTAGCGGACGTTTGCGCCGATGCCTTCCAGTGCGGCGGTGAGTTTGCGGGCGTGGCCCGGATGGACGCGGTCGTCGAGGTCGGCACTGAGTCCTTCGGTCGGCACCACACCGATTCCTCTGACAGAATCTCCGGCTACCCATATGGCACGAACCGGCGAAAGCGTTGGATCGGCTCCGGGCCAACGGCGGCGACCACGAATGAGCCGGCCGCGAGCGCATGCCCAACCGCGAGCCGCCGCCAGGTCACAGACCCTCTCAGGCCGGCCGCCTATTCGATCCCCAGACTTGGGGATTGACCAGATGCCGTGGCCGCTCCCCCGCCAAGTACCGGGCGAGGTCGGCTGCTCCGATATCGGCGGCGATGTGGGCGGCCTGCTTGCTGGCTCCGGCGAGGTGCGGGGTGAGGGTGAGCCTGGGCGTGGTGAGCAGCCTCGAGTCAGCCGGGAGCGGCTCGTGCGGGAGGACGTCGCAAGCGGCCGCGTAGAGGTGGCCGGCGTCCAGGGCGTCACAGAGGGCGTCGTAGTCGAGCAACGACCCCCGGGCGCAGTTCACTAGGACGCTGCCGGCTGGCATGCTGGCCAGCTCGTCGGCGCCGATCATGCCAGCGTTCTCAGCAGTGGCGCGGGCATGGATGGTGACGATGCTGCTGCGGGTGAGCAGCTCATTGAGGGTGCCGACGCGTTCGACGCCGGCCGGTAGGCGATCGAGGGGCAGCAATGGGTCGAAGACCAAGATGCGGGCGCCCATCGCTTGCAGGATCGTGGCGACCCGCGAGCCGATGGCACCGGCCCCGATGACCCCCACGGTGGAGCCATGGATCTCCGGTCCGACGTTGTCGTAGAGGTAGTAGTCACTGCGCCACTGGCCGCCGACGAGCTCGCCGTGGCGCTGCGAGATCTGTCGGACCGCGCCCAGGATCATGGCGAGGGTATGTTCCGTGGTGGCGTTCGCGTTGCGAGCCGGGGTGCAACTGACCAGGACGCCGGCCTTGGCGGCGGCGTCAACGTCGACGTTGAGAGGGCCGCCGCGCCCGATAGTGACCATCCTCAGGTCGGGGCAGGCGTCGAAGACCCGGTCCGTGAAGGGCTGGGTGTGGGAAATGGCCAGTTCGCAGCCCTGCAGAGCTGCGATGAGGGCATCCGCATCGCCCTGGGCTTCGTGGACAGTGCCGATGTCCTCCATCGGCTCGAGCGGCCACGCGTTGTGCAGAGTGCGCTGCTCCAGATCCGGGCAGTGGCGGGTGACGGCGTCAATGAGGACGCCAATGGTGACGAAATTATCGCCGGAGATCAGGATGCGGGTCATGGCGGTCTCCTACTGGTGGCGGAGCTTGGCGAGTTCCTCGGCCGGGAATACCGTGCCGGTATCCCCAAGGAGCAACGCTCGGTAGGTCATCGTGGCGGCCTCCTCCATGTTGAGCGCCTTGCGGAAAGCGGACTCCACGGAGTCGCCCAGCGCGCTGATGCCATGGTTGCCCAGCACCACGACATCGTGGGCCCCGCTCGCGACCTGCTCGGCCGCGGTCTCAGCCAGCTCGTCCGATCCGTTGGTGTAGTACTTCGTCTGCCCGTAGCTGCCCACGTAGAACGCGTGATCCTGGGTGATGAACCGCACCGGGTGCCCCAGGGCGGTGACGAGCAGCGTGTACTGCGGATGGAGATGGATGATGGCGCGGGCGTCGGAGCGGACCTCGTAGGTGCGGGTGTGGAGTTTCCACTCACTCGACGGTTTCGGCCCTTCCAGGACCTCACCCGAGAGTGTGATGCGGGCGAAGCTGTCGGGTGTCAGCCGATCCAGCCAGGTGCCCTTCCCCGTGATGACGACGGTGTTGTCGTCCAGCCGGCAGGACAGGTTTCCTCCGCTGGCCTGGACGAGCCCCATGCCGACGGCATCGGAACCCACGCGGATGAGCTGGTTCAGTGCCTCTGTCCGCTCCATGGTCAGGCCTCCTTGGCGTGCTCGTGGGAAACGCTGCGCAGCTCGCGCATCGCCTTCCATTGGGGTCGCAGGGCATCGCGGGAGTCGCGGTAGACCCGATGGGCGAGCGCGTAGACGTCCCGCAGTTCGGGGTCGGGCTCGAACGACGACATGCTGGTGGCCAGCATCTTGGCCGCCTTGTGGGAGTCCGGTTCGTAGCCGGCGGCGGTCAGCGCCAGGACGGCGGCGCCACGGGCGCCCGCCTCGGGCGCGTCCTGCCTGGTGACGCGCTTGCCGGTGATGTCGGCCAGGATCTGGCACACGAGGTCGGAGCGGAATCCGCCCCCGGAGACGATCAGGTCCTGCTCGATGCCCAACACCTGGATGCATTCAGCCAGCGAATAAGCCACTCCCTCGTAGACGCTCCGCAGGATCTCGGCCGGGGTGGTCGTTACGCTGAGTCCCAGCCACGACGCAGACGCGTTGGGATCGTTGAACGGGGCACGCTCACCGCCGGGGGACGCGTAGGGCAGGTACACGACTCCTCCGGAACCGGGCTCGGCGCTGCGCGCTAAGGTTTCCACCTCGGCCCAGCTCTGCTCGGCGAATCCCAGCGTCGCGCGAATCCAGTCCAGGTTCGGCGTGCCCGTCATGGGGGCGAAGAACTCCATCACCTGCCGGCCCCGCCCGGTGGCGAGCACCATCGACTCGTCCGAGTGCCGCTCCTGGACGGATCCCAGGAGGGTGCCGACGAAGCCGGTGGTGCCGAGGATCAGCCATGCGGCACCGTCGTCGAGGGCTCCCAGGCCCACGCCGGTGACGGCGACGTCGATCATCCCGACCGCCACCGGGGTCCCCTCGGGCAGGCCGGTGCGTTCGGCGGCGGCCGCGGTCACGGTGCCGCCCTGCTCGTCGGCGCGACGAATCGGTGGCAGCCACGCCGCGGCCTCGGCCAGGCCGAGTTCGCCGGGCAGGTCGGGATCGAATCCCGTGGCCGTGCGGACGTCGAGGAAGTTGCGGGACGCCTCGGTGTAGTCCGTGGCGACCTCGCCGGTCAGCCGGGAGCGCAGCCAGTCCTTGCAGTAGACCAGGTGGCGGGCCCGCGCGAGGGCGTCGGGCTCGCTGGTGGTGAACTCGTCGAGCAGGATCGGGGCCAGGCCCGGGAAGATCGTCGTCCCGGTGACGGCCAAGACCTTCGCGGCGCGGCCGTCGGCCTGCCACGTTGCGACGCGCTCGCCGGCGCGGCCGTCAAGCCAAGTGGCGGCCTTGCGGACGGGTTGCCGGTCCTCGTCGAGGAGCCAGGCGCCGTCGCCCTGGCCCGTGAGGCCGACCCCGATGATGTCATCAGCTACCAGTTGTGCCGTAACCTCCTGCAGGCAGTCCGCGACGGCCTCCCAGATCGCGTTCATGTCTTGCTCGGCCTCGCCGTGGGAGCCGTACTCGACTTTTACCCCGCGATGGGCCAGGCATCGAACCGATCCATCCAAGTCGAATGCGACGGCCTTCACCGCGGTTGTGCCGCCATCCACGCCGATGACAACTGGGCTCATGACAATCTCCTTTGATCGCGTCCCCCAATGCACTGATGTTCGTTCCAGTGTACATCGGTTCACTCGGTATTCTTTTCCGGTGCCCCAATCCGACTCCCCCGCGTCTCTGGCCGCGATCGCCCGCCTGTACTACGAGGTGGGCTTGACGCACCGCGAGATCAGCGACGCCTTGGCGATCTCACGCGTCAAGGTGACGCGGCTGCTCGCCGAGGCCCGCCGCCAAGGCGTCGTCGAGATCACCATCCACGGCGCAGCCGACACCTTCCCGGAAGTGGCCCAGCAGCTTCGCTTAACCTTCGGCCTCAGCGGTGCATGGGTTGCCCCTCCGGCCCATGATGCAGCTCGCAGCGCCGAGGCGGCGGCACTCATCGGCGCGCAAGCCCTCGGCGAGGTGATGTCCCACGCTGAACTCGTCGCCGTGGGACTGTCCGCCACCTTGGCGGCAGCCGTGGCCAAGCTTCCCGACCAGCCCTGCCATGCTGCTCGCTTCGTGCCAGCCGCCGGAGGATGGGGCGGATGGCAACGCGGCCTCAACCCCAACGAACTCGCCCTCCGCCTGGCGCATCACAGCGGAGGATCGGCGTTCGCCTTCCCCGCACCACTGCTTGGGGCCACCGGTCGTCAGGCCGACCAGATCCGAGCCCTGCCCGACGTGGCAGGAGCCCTGGAGGTGGCCCGCGACGCCGACACCGTCTTGAGCGGTGTGGGCGGTATCAAATGGAGCGACAGCCCACTCCAGACGGCCGTCACCGAGGCCGAACAAGCCCATCTCTCGGCGGCCGGTGCCGTCGGCGACATCTCGGGCCGGTTCTTCACCGCAGACTGCGACCCCGTCAGCGGCCCGCTCGACGATCGGGTCATCGGCCTGACCCTGGAAGAGATGGCCGCCAAGGCGCAGCGTCTGTTCGTCGCTCACGGCCAGCGCAAGATCCCCGCCCTGCGCGCCATACTGGATGCGGGTCTGGCAACCCACCTCTGCACCGACCTCGACACCGCCCAGAGCCTGCTGGGCTCGATCCAGTCACCAAGAGCCGGCAGGTCGAGAGCCGCAGGCTGAGTTGGCGGACTTGAGAAGCGGCCGGCTCACTGCGCCGTAGCCCCGGACCTACCCCCCGATGGTTTGTTGTAGGAATGTCCAGATGAGGGCGTTGACCCAGGCGGCTTGGGCGTTGTCGGCTGCGCCGCCGTGGCCGCCTTCGATGTTCTCGAAGTAGCGGACGTTTGCGCCGATGCCTTCCAGTGCGGCGGTGAGTTTGCGGGCGTGGCCCGGATGGACGCGGTCATCGCGCGTCGACGTGCTGACTAGGACCGACGGGTAGTCGACGCTGTCGTCGAGGAGATGGTAGGGGCTGAAGGTGCGGATGAAGTCCCAGTCACTGGAATCCGGGTCGCCGTACTCGGCCATCCACGATGCGCCGGCGAGCAGGTGCGAGTAGCGGCGCATGTCCAGCAGCGGTACCTGGATCACTACGGCCCCGAACAGGCCCGGGTACTGCGTCAGCATGTTGCCGGTCAGCAGGCCACCGTTCGAGCGGCCCCAGCAGCCCAGGCGCTCCCGCGTCGTCACGCCGCGGGCGACGAGATCGCGGGCGACGCTGGAAAAGTCCTGGTAGGCGCGGTGCCGATGCTCCCTGAGCGCCGCCTGGTGCCAGGCCGGGCCGTACTCGCCGCCGCCGCGGATGTTCGCGACGACGAGCGTGCCGCCTCGCTCCAGCCACGCCTTGCCGGCGATCGCGCCGTAGCTCGGGAACATCGAGATTTCGAAGCCGCCGTAGCCCTGCATCAGGACGGGGCTCTCGTCGGCGGGCCGCGGGGTGGCGGGGCCGATCTGGAAGTACGGGACGCGTGTGCCGTCGTCGCTGTCCGCGAAGTGCTGCGTCACGACCAAACCGGTGGAATCGAAGTGTGACGGCTCGGCCTTCAACGCCTCGAGCGCGCCGGGCGCGCCCCCGTCGAGCATGGGCGCCAAGTCGGAGACGTACAGGGTGGGCGGCTGGAGGAAGCCGCTGGCGACGATCTGGATGTCGTTGCCCGCGACGTCGTCGACGGCCTCCGCCTGGACCGTGCCGGGCAGATCGCGGTGGATGCGTTCGGCCCGCCACCCGTCGCCGGTGGGGACGTAGGCGACTAGGTAGGTGCGGACGTCCTCCTGCGCGATCGCGACGATCAGGTCGCGGGTGGTGAACCATTCGGCTAGGGACGTGCTGTCGTTCGGTGTGAACAAGACGGTGGCGCGCGGGCCGCCGCCGGTCCACCCGGGCAGGAACGAGGCCAGGGGCGCGACCGCCAGCGACCCGGCCGGCAGCAGCACCCCGTCGACCTCGAAGTCGGTGCGCGGCGCGAGCAGGAGGAGGTCGCGGTGGGGGTGGGCCTCGCAGTCGCCGGGGACGTCGATGAGCGTCGTGGAGCCGTCGGGGTTCAGCAGCAGGAGGTCGTTGTCGTAGAACGCGCGGACGCGGTACAGCCAGTCGCGAGCAAAGCCCGGGGCGTCATCGTGCCAGCACGCGGCCTGCATGTCACCGGGCTCGGCGGCGTACAGGAGTTCGGCGTCGGCGAGGGGCGTGCCGCGACGCCACCTGCGCACCTGCAGCGGATAGCCCGACGACGACAGCGAGCCGGGCCCGAAGTCGTTGCAGATCAGGACGGTGTCCGCGTCGATCCACGCGATGCCGCCCTTCGCCTCTGGCCGCAGGAAACCGCCCTCGGCGGGGTCAACGAACTGGCCGGTGACTAGGTCGAACTCGCGGCTGATATCGGCATCGGAGCCGCCGTGCGACAGGTGGACGAGCGTGTGCCGCCACGGCTCGTCGCCTTCCGGGCGCAGCACCGCCGCGCCGTGCCACACCCAGTCCTGGCCCTCGGCGGCATTGAGGGCGTCGACGTCGATCAGGACCTCCCACTTTGGCTCTTCGGTCCGGAATGACGCGCAAGTCGTGCGACGCCACAACCCACGGGGGTGGTCGGCGTCGGTCCAGAAGTTGTACAGGTAGTCGCCGCGCTGCTTGACCGACGGGATGCTTGCGGGCGAGTCGAGGATCGCCTTGAGGTCCGCCGCTAGCGCGGTGACTTCGCCCTCGACGTCGAGTTCGCCCTCGGCGCGGGCGTTGCGATCGCGCACCCAACGCAACGCGTCCTCGCCGACCACGTCCTCCAGCCAGAGGTGCGGGTCGGTGGAGCCGTCGCGTGCGGGCAGGGCAGGGTGGCGCTCGGTCATAGCGAAAGTCTATTCTCGCATCGCCGCGCCCTAGTAGCTGAAGACCTCGGTGACGAAGTCCTGTGGGACCTCTTCGATGCTCGCCCACCGCCACTTGGGCTGGTTATCTTTGTCGACGAGGAGCGCGCGGACGCCCTCGGCGAAGTCGACGGGGAGCATCCTTTCGGCGAGCCGGAGATCCTGGTGGAGGACGCCGTTTAGGTCGAGGGTGGCGGCGCGCCGCAGCGCCCGTAGCGCGACGTGTACCGCGAACGGGGACCGCGCCCGCAGCTCGCGCCCGGCCTCCTGGGCGGCGGGATCGGGGTGCTGTTCGAGACGGTGGACGATCTCGACGGGGTCGTCGCCGACGTAGCAGTCCTGGAGCCACTGCGCCTGGGACAAGGGTGCGGGCAGGTCGCCGTCGGCCGACTCATCGGCTAGTCCGGCGCGGATCGCGTCGCCACCGCCGATCTCCATCGCGGTGAGCGCCATGTGCGTGCCGAGGGCACCGGCCCGCGAGAGCCAACACATGACCCCGGCGTCGGGAAAGAAGCCGATCTTC
>CAMCJC010000113.1 GCA_945875065.1 uncultured Propionibacteriaceae bacterium
CACAGCCGCCATGAGCACGGTGACGTACAGCTTGGAATCGGAATAACCCCGCGACGTGCCGTCGGCCGACCGCCCCACCCAGGTCGTCTCGAGACCGGCCAGATCGGCCCTCCCGGAGCGGTGCATCGAGGAGGACAAGTAGATGTGGCGACGAGTCCCGGGCAGCAGGGTGGTCAACAGGTAGGGCGCGACGACGTTGACGGGCAGCACGAGTGATTCGTCCATCGTACCGGCGTTGTGGATGACGGCGTCCGGGACGCCCAGGGCGAGCACCTGCGCGGCCAAGTCCCGTACGGCCTCGGCGTCCGCGAGATCCCCGACGACGCCTCGCGCCCCAGCCTTCAGGAGGTCCCGGGAGTCGTCAAGGCGCTGTCGGGAGCGGGCGTGGACGATGATGTCGTGGCCGGAACCGAGTAGCTCAGTGGCGGCGCCACGTCCGAGACCGGTGACGGCCCCGGTGATGAGGACGAGGGACATGGGTACTCCTTTCTTCGTGATACCCGCCCGCGGACTACGGCGGGCCGTGCCTGCTTGCGCAAGTACGGCCCGCCGTAGTGACGCCTGGCCCCGGCCGGCCTATCCGGTCAGGCCTCGATGGTCCTGGAAGCGTTGTCGCTGTGAGTGACGCTGATCTTGCGGGGCTTGGCGTCCTCGGCCATGGGGATGCTCAGGCGGAGGACGCCGTCGGAGTACTCGGCATGGATGCGGTCGAGGGCGACGCGGCTGCCGAGGGTGAGCTGGCGGGCGAAGGTCCCTGTTGGGCGTTCGCGGGTGAGCCAAGAGCGCTCACCGTTGCCTGTGGTAGGTTTGCGCTCGGCGCGCACGGTGAGGGTGCGGTCGTCGACGTCGACGTCGACGCTGGCCGGGTCGACGCCGGGCAGGTCGATCTCCGCGTAGAACGTGTCGCCCTCACGGAAGAGGTCCATCGGCATCCCCACGGCGGCGGGGGTGCGAGTGAGATCCGTGAAAAGACGGTCCATGTCCTGGAAGGGGTTGAGAGTGCGAGCCATGATGTACCTCCTGCAGTAGGTCGCCTGTTGGCGTTGGATCTTGCGTGCGGTCAGAGGCCGGCTCAAGGCCTCCAACCACCGACACCTATAACAACAGAGCTGCCCCGGCCTGTATTCCCAAAAGCTGAGCCAGGTTCGCTCAACCCAGTTCGACGGGAGTGCGGTCGCCATGACGAGGGGCCGTGTGGGCGGAGCGCATCTGATGACAGCCTCGAACCGGGCTTGCAGCTCACGGTACTGGATGGTGGCTGGCTGCGCTGCCTAGTCGACGATCCCGCGGGTGGTCAGCGCGGCCGCGTCGCTGATGGGCGGGCTGAGCATCCTGGTGCGCAACCACGCCAAGAGCGATGACGATGGCAGCATCCTCGATATGACCCCCGCGCGGCTTGACGCATTCTGGGACCTGAACGCCTGTTCGGTCTTGATCGTCGAGTTCGCCCACCTCAAGCCTTAACCCACCAAGACGACGCACGCCGCTCCGGGGAGTGCGTCGAGAGTGGCAGGCCCGACGCTACCGGCCGCCCACTGGATCAGGTTGACGAACTCCTGGCGGGTAGCCGCGTCGGGCAGCTGACTGGTTGGCCAGATCATCACGGGCGACGATGGTTCAGCCTTCCAAGCTCATCGCTTAATTCGATTCGGGCTTTCTAGAGCAGTCGGCATCAGCTGCGGCGGGAAACGCCCCGCAGCGAGCTTCCCGACGTGATTCTGAGGGTTTGTGCATATTGCACAAACGTGCGCTGGGGTGCTTGTCCGTCGTGATCTTTCCCTGAAACAGTGAGATCGACCACGAGGAAGCGCCCTCATGGCGTCTCCTCGCCACTCGGCTTGACCGCCGGATGACCCTGGAGGTACGCATGCCCGCTTGGATCACGAGAGTCCTTGGTTCAACCGACCCCGCTCGACGTCGCATCGGGGCCGCCGTGATCGTCGGCCTGATCGGTGGGTTCTTCTCCGCCATCGTTAAGTTCGGTTGGGAGGTGCCGTTCCCGCCCCGAACCCCAGAGCGCAACGCCACGAACCCGCCTCAGGCCATGCTCGAGTGGTTCGGCATGTCGCCGGAGACGTCCCATTTGACGGTTTCGTTCTCCAACAACGACCTGCCGATCATGTCGTTCATCGTGCATTTCGGCTTCGCGCTGACCTTCGCGCTGATCTATTGCGTGGCCGCCGAGTATTTCCCGCGGATCAAGATGTGGCAGGGCGCCGTGTTCGGGATCTTCATGTACGTCGGCGCCCACGTGGTGGTCATGCCGCTGCTGGGCTGGGCTCCGAACCCCTTCCCATGGGCCGATGTCGCCCGCGAAGGCATCAACACCTACGGTCCACAGCCCTGGAGTGAGCACTTCTCCGAGTTCTGGGGGCACATCGTGTGGCTATGGGCCATCGAGATCGTTCGCCGCGACCTCCGTAACCGCATCACCCACGAGCCCGACGCCGAAGTCCCGCTGGCTGAGGCCACTCGCTGAGGCGCTACGGTTTCGGTGTTCTCCTGCCACGATTATGTAATCGTGGCAGGTTGTCGGTCACCTGTTCGCAGTTCCTGCCAGGCACGCCCGATGAACCCGTGCCACGACTAAAACTTGTGGCGTGGTAACCCACAGGGGCGGGGCCGACCGACTAGCTCGTGACGCGGAGTCCTTCACGCGTGGTGTCGAACTCTTCGAGGAGCTGTTTGTCTTCGTCAACCACGCCTGAGAAGTAGATGGCTAGGCCTTCAACCCCGTCCAAGCGCACCGCTATGGCGTCGAATGTGGCTCCACCTCCCGGGACGCGATCGTTCGTGGCGTGGATCCGGGCCCAGTGCGCCGGGTGGCCGTCGATCGTGAGGTCGCGCTCCTCAACCGTGGTCATGTCTCCGAGCCCCTGGAACCTTGGGCCGGTGGCGTGACACGAGACGACGGCCTGCGCAGCGGCCTTGAGATCGGAACCGTTGGGCAGGCGCCCGACCTGAACGAACGAGAACCAACTGGTGCCTGTGAGTTGGTAGGTGCGGGTGTTGGTGTCAGCTAGTACCTCGGAAACCGGGACATTGAGCTTCCCCTTCTCCGGTGGTTCGATCGACAGTCCGCCCCCGATGATGCGACCGGCGTCGGTCTTGCTCGAGATGTCTAGTTCGACGACCACACATGGCGCGGTCGACTGCGACGGGTTCGGGGAAGTCTGCGGGCCGCAAGGCGATCCCGAGTCGCAAGTTCTTGTCGGCGACGGCGACGGTGACGGGCTGGGGCTGTGGCTGATCTCGTCCCACTGCGATGCGGTGGGGGAGGGGGCGTCCCCTGCCTGGTTCTGGTCGCCCCGCAGCGTGATGAAGACTCCGGCGGCAACGGCGACTAGCACCACGACGATCACCACCGCCATGACGGTGCCGAACCCCGGTCGGGCGCCGCCCTGTCTAACCGGTTCCCCTTGCCAGCAGCGACCATCCCAGAATCGCACGTGGTCCTTGCGACCTTCGGGATCGGGGTACCAGCCGGGTGCAGACATGCCTAGAGTGTAGAAGCCCTAGGGGCCGATGCTGCTGCCCTAGTTGGTGGCCACGATGAGGCTTTCGCGGGTGGAATCCAGCTTGGTCGCGAACAGGGATTGGCCGTCGACGAGGCCGGAGAAGTAGATCGCGGGTCCGTTGGCCCTTCCGGTGTTCACGGCGACGACGTCGAAGGTGACGCCGCCACTAGCGATGCGCGAGTTGCGGGCGTGCGTGCGGACCCAGTGAGCTGGCCGCCCATCGACTGTTACGCTGGTGCTGACCAGCGGCAAGTTGCTCACCATGCCTGGGAAGCGGCTGGGGGTGACATGGCAGTCGACGATCTGTTTCGCAGCGGCCGCGACGTCGCTGGCTTTGGGGAGCCGCCCGACCTCCAGGAATGTGTTGCCGTCACTGAACGTGCGGGTGTTGACGTCGACGAGCAACGCCGAAACCGGCTCACCGCTGTTGCCTCCCTCAGGCGGTTGCGCAGAGAGGCCGCCCCCGACGATGCGGTTGCCGTCAGTCCGGTCCGACTTGCTTGTGTTGAGCGCGAGGCACGGGTCCACCGACGGCTGCGGCGACCCGTGCGGGACGAAACTGAAGCTCGGCTGCGCCATGGACCGTGCTGGAGTGGAAATCGACGCGGTGGGCGCCGGGTTTCGTGGGGCTGGTTTGCTGTAGTGGTGAGCGACGACGAACAGGGCCAGGCAGACCACCAGCGCCCCGAGCGCCTTCCAGCCGTCGTAACTGGGATTGGGCGATTGGAAGTGCTCCTCCCAGTCGACATCGCGCCAACCGCGCCTACTGCCGGAATCCTGGAAGGACATGTCAGCGAGTCTAGGCCGCACAGGTCGTTCGCTTTTCCCGCGCCGGGCCGTCGGATGTGACTAGGAGCGGGATGCCCGTCGCCTCTAAGACCTCCAGCGCTGTCCCCGCGACTTCTTCAACCCTTGCGTCTGCGAGTCGGGCGGTGAGTGCGGACCGGGCCGCCAAATCGTCGCCCGGGACTTCCGGCTCGCCGGAATCCACGACTGGCAACGCGACGTCGGCGTGCGTTACCGCCAACCAGTCGGGGTTTGCAGCCCGGATTCCGTAGCTCAACAGCCCGCGGTCAAGGCGGCCGACGCGGAAGGAGCCTTGGAACTCGCCGTCGCTGTTGTGCCGCTCGCCCACATCCAGATCGGGGTCCTCCGACGGGAACGGACCGGCTCCGTGGCGAGTGTGGAAGGTGCGGGTCACTCCGACGACCTCCGCCGGGTCGCTGGTGACCCGCTCTAGGAGGCGACGCGCGGGGCCGGGCAGCGTCGTCGACCACGTGGTGTGCGGATGGAAACCGACGTTCTCGTCCAGCAGCGCACCCTGCGCACCTTCGAATACGACCTCGCCTCGCCGCACCCACTCGGCCAGGGGATCGCCGATCCGAACCGCCCGCCCGAACTCCAGGACGAGCTGAGCCATAGCGGTGATGCTGGGGAAGTCGCTGGTCAGGGGCGCGTAGAAGCGGGCTAGATCATCGAGGCGAGATACGAGACGGCGCGGGTCGAGGGCGTCTACGGCGCGGGGCGCCAGGCCGGCTGCGTCCTGGTGGCAAACGGTGTCGCCGAACGCCTCGCCAGCCCTGAGCCCGAGGGACGTCGCGCCGGCATAGAATGTCGCCTCGCCGATCCCGAGCCCCGTTGACCCGTTGCGACCTGCGCCACGTGCCCGTTCGCGGGCGCGGTTGGCCGCGACGTGCACGGGTGTTACGAGCAGAGCCGCGGGATCGACGGTGACGAGTGCGAGCGGGTCGGCGACGCCGAGGCGTTCCAGCGTCGCGGCCTCGACTCCAAGCAGGCCAACGTCCAACAAGTGGCGCCGGGATAAAAACGTTTGGACCCCGGCGAGGGTACCGGAGCCGAACTGCCGGAACGTGTGATGCCGGTCCTCCGTGACGACGTTGTGCGCCGCCTGTCCGCCGCCGTTGAAACGGACGACGCCTGCGACGCCGCGCCCGGTGCGGCCGCCGACGGAGCAGAGCCAATCGACGGTCGCACCTTTGCCCTCATCGCCGAATCCGAGGCCCGCGACGTTCGTGTGCACGACTATCGCCGTTGGCAGGGGGCGTCGCGGTTCAGGGCCCGGCGAACGACTGCGGCGGTCCCGGTGGTGCCGTCGATATCGTCGAGGGCCGCGGAGATATCGATGGTGCCCTCCTCGACTCCGATGGTCACGGCGATCAGGGCGCTGACGGCGCGGGGGTCTTCGAGCCGCAGGAAGCGCTGCCCGAGTAGGGCCCGCCAGTGACGTTCGATCTTGGGGTCCTGCCAGTAAGAGGTCATCCGGGGGAGCACGAAGTAGACGTTCCAACGCTCCTGCAGTTTGGCGTAGAGGGTGGCGACGTTGACGTCCTCGCGTTCCTGGGTCCCGAGGACTTCGCGCAGGTGCCGGGCCTTCAGAATGGGCTTGTTCATCTCGTCGCCGATGATGAACAGGTAGCCCTTGCGGCCGCGGTGCTCCCATGCGTCTGTAGCGACGCGGTGCAGGAAGAACCAGGCGGCGAGGTCGTAGGACTCAGACTGCTGCCCGCCGCCGCAACCCTCAAGGAAGATCAGACGGAGCTGCTCGTCCATGCGGTTGTCGGACTCGAACTGCCCGATCTGGAGGGGTACTCGGTCGGAGTCGGCGTCACCGATCGCGCCGAACAGGATCTGCGGATCGGGGGCGTAGCGGCCGTCGACCAGGAGCCGCAGAAGGGCGGGCAGTTGCTGTTGGAGGTGCATCGGCACCTCGCCCATCGAGCCGGTGACGTCGAACAGGACGGCGATTGGCGTCGAGTGAGGGTGCTCGGCGCTGTCGCGGGACTCGCGAAAAGCGCGGAACGGTTCCAGCTCGGGGGCCGCGCGCCACAGTCGCGGGTCGGTGCGGCGGGTGGTTGCGCTGTACTGGAAGTCGTCGATGCCGCGCGCCCTCCGGTAGGCCTCCTGAGCTTCGTAGTCTCCGGTACTCCAGTGTCCGCTTCCCATGGTTCCTCCTTCGTTGGTGGGCCAGCTATGTTTCTAGTGTATCTTACTAGTAAGATGTACGCAAGATTCGGTGTTGCAAGAACCGTGAAAATAGGGCGCCCCGATGCGTATGGTGACCTTGTGAATGACTCGCTCGTTTCCGTCGACGTGCTTGCCCTGCGCTTGTTCGACGCCAAGGTCTCGTTCGCGACGGTCGTGCGCAAGGTCGAGCCGTTCGTCGGCCGTCCTGCCCTTCCCGGCGTCTTGCTGTTGGAGGGGGAACGCTTGGCAGAGGCCGCCGAGCGGGCTCTGCGGGAGAAGGCTGGCTTGGCGACGGCCGCGCTCGGCCAGCTAGTCGTTTTCGATGAGCCGAGCCGCGACCCGCGCGGCGCCACCCTCTCGGTCGCCATGTGGGCTGTGGCAACGGGCGACGCGGGCATCGAGTGGCGGCCCGTCGATGAGCCCGGTGACCTGGCCTTCGACCATGCCCACATCGTCGCCAGCTGCCGCCCGATCCTCGCGCGCCTGCTGTGGAGCGAACCGGGCTTCACCCGCGCCCTGATGGGGGAGAAGTTCACGGCCGGCGACGCGGTGGGCGCCACCTGGCAGCTGACCGGCGTCAAGCCCGACCGAGGCAACTTGAACAAGAAGCTCGCATCTGTCCCAGGCCTGGAGCATGCCGGCTATCTGCCCGGTCGTGGCCGCCCGTCGAAGTGGCGCTGGAGCTGAGTGGCGTTCCGGGGGAGTTCGCGAGTAACGAGCTGCTCGCTGAATGGCTGTGCTTTCAGGGGTGCTGCTTAGCTCTCTGTGGCCGGTGCCGTCGTGAGCGGGAGGTCGAGAATGAGGGCATCAGTGGCGAGACCAATCTCAACTACATCCTCATGCCCGTCGTGCAGTCAAGCAGCGACGTCGATGACGGTGGTGCACCTTCGCCAACGAATGTCGTGATGCTGAGCCGTCTGTCATCGTCACGTAGGAGAATCTGAAGGAATCCAATGATGGGGCATAGTGCAATGAGTTTGCGTTTATGATGCCCTTCGGGACACGAGAACGGCGGTCGTTGGAATCCCCGTCCCGCCAAGCCCTCGAGAGTCGTGATGAATGAAAACGTCGGGTTGTTGACGAGTTTTCGATGCTCTTCGACCAGTTGCTTCCATTAGTTTAATCACCGATTCAGGATGAGGAGTGAGGAAGCCGGTGTAACCTGGGTCGGCCGCGGGTGGTATAGCGCCCATTTAACGAGATGTCGTTGTGTTTGGTGGTTTTCTGGGGTGTT
>CAMCJC010000114.1 GCA_945875065.1 uncultured Propionibacteriaceae bacterium
GTGCCAGGCCTCGGTGAGCGCCTGCGCCAGGTCACGGCGCATGCCGTGGTCAGCCAGGACCCGGTCGCCGCGAGGCCGCTCAACAGTGGCGGCGAGCGTCCAGGGGCCGGCCAGAGCCAGCTTGAGGAGCCCGTCAAAGCCTTGCAGCAGTTCCTCGGCGTCGTCGAGGTCACGACGCCAGGCCGCGGCTGCGCGACGATGATCGGCGCTGGCTCCGGTCGTCAGCCGCCATCCGGCGGGCTGGAGGTCGAAGCCGAGGCCATCGATTAACCCAAGCGCCCTACCGATCATGTCGGAGCCGACCCCTCTGCCGGGCACCTCGGGCCAGGGCAGGAGCTCCGGCAAGGCCTCACTCATCGCGACCAACGCGCCGCGGAAATCGTCGCCGGGCACGGAGCCGGCAGCAGTGACCCGGATCATCGGGCGGCCTCGATCGTCGCCGAACCGACTACGCGAGTCTCGTCGTAGAGGACCATCGTCTGTCCCGGGGCGACGCCGTGGGTGGCCTCATCGAGGCTCACCGATACGCGATCGCCATCGACGCCCACCTGCCCGGGCAGTGCGGCCCCGTGCGCCCGGTATTGGACCAGGCAGCGGGTCGGTGCCATGAGCGGTTCTGACGTCCAGGTGACGCGGACACCGGTTAGCTCGCTCACCGCTAAGTGTTCGCGCGGCCCGACGATAACGGCGTTGTCCTTCGGCTCGATGCGCAGCACATAGCGGGGTCGGCCGTCGGCGGCGGGGACACGAAGATCGAGGCCCTTGCGTTGCCCGACGGTGAAGCCGTAGCTGCCGCGGTGGCCACCGAGCCGCTGGCCCACCTCGTCGACGATGGGTCCATCCTGTTTGCCGAGATGGTCGCGGAGGAAGCCTTGGGTGTCGCCGTCGGGAATGAAACAGATGTCGTAGGAGTCGGGCTTGGCCGCAACCTTCAGCCCGAGCGACGCCGCCTCGGCGCGCACCTTGGGTTTCGGCGTGTCGGCCAAGGGGAACAGGCAATGCCGCAGTTGCTGCTGGTTCAGCACGCCGAGCACGTAGGACTGGTCCTTCAGCGGGTCGGCGGCGCGGTGCAGCTCGACGATGCCACCGCGCTCCACCAACCGGGCGTAGTGCCCCGTCGCAACGGCATCGAAGCCGAGGGCAAGACCCCGTTCCAGCACCGCGGCGAACTTTATGCGCTCGTTGCACCTGAGGCACGGGTTAGGGGTCCGGCCGGCGCGGTACTCGTCGAGGAAATCTGCGACGACCTCTTCCTGGAATCTCTCGGAGAAGTCCCACACGTAGAAGGGAATGTCCAGAGCATCGGCGGCGCGGCGAGCGTCGTGAGCGTCCTCTAAAGAGCAGCAGCCCCGAGTGCCCTCCCGAAACGGCCGGGGGTTCCTATCCAACGCCAGGTGGACGCCCGTAACGTCGTGGCCGGCCTGGACCAGGCGCGCAGCGGCGACGGCGGAGTCGACTCCGCCGGACATGGCTGCCAGAACTTTCACGACGCTCCCCTCCTGATCGGGCCCATAAGTTTAGTGGCCGCCGGCCCTGGACCGCTCGACGACGCCTGGCAGCACCGCCGCCAGGCGTGCGACGTCTGTAGCCGTGCTGGTTCGTCCGATCGAGAACCGCAGGGCCGAGCCCGCGTGTTCGACGCCGAGGCCCATCGCGAGCAGCACGTCGCTCGGCGCCGACACTCCGGCGCGACACGCCGACCCGGCCGAGGCGTCGATCCCCGCCTGGTCGAGCAACAGCAAGAGTTCCTGGGATCTGGCCCCGGGGAACGAGGCGTTCACGATGTGGCAGGCCTCCCCCGCCCCGTTCAAAACCCCGCCCGCGACGGCGACGACGTCGCGGATGCGATCGCGCAGCCCGGCCAAGCGGGGCGCCTCGTCGGCAAGCTCGCGCACGGCCTGGCTGGCAGCGGCGGCGAACGCCGTGGCCAGCGCCACGGATTGCGTGCCGGACCGGATACCGCCCTCCTGCTCGCCACCGAGCCCGGCCGGGGCGAGGGTGACGCCGCGCCGCACCAGCAGCGCCCCGATACCGACCGGGCCCCCGACCTTGTGGGCTGACAGACTCATCAGATCCACCCCATCGCCGCGGAAATCGACGGGGACGTGCCCCAGAGCCTGCACCGCGTCGGTGTGCACCCACGCTCCGCGGCCGTGGGCCCGCTCAACCCATGGATCCAGGTCCTGCACGACCCCTGTCTCGTTGCCGACCTTGATGATCGAGACCACGGTCACGTCGTCGGTGATCTGTCCCAGCCCCTCGGCTAAGACGTGCCCATCGCCGTCGACTGGGAGAACCTCCGCACCGAAGCGTCGCGCCCCGGCCACGGCCGCGTGCTCCACCGCCGAGATGAGCAGTCTCGGCCGCTCCGGCCTGGCGTACCGTGACCCCAGAAGTGCGAGGCTATCGGCCTCGGAACCGCCGGAGGTGAACACCACCTCCGAGGGCGCGGCGCCCACCGCGTCGGCCAGTTCCTCCCGCGCTTCCTCCAGCCGCCTCCGGGCCAGCTGTCCAGAGCGATGGCTGGCCGAAGGATTACCTAAAGCCTCCAGAGCCTCGACGAGCCTTTCGCGTGCGACAAGGCATAATGGCGAGGTCGCCGCGTGGTCGAGATAGGTTCGCACGCGTCGAGATTAGCTAAGGGCCAGTCGGCGATGACCACTCGTCAGACGTGTTGTGGCAAACTGGTCCGCCGAAAGTTCGTTTCACGCAGGAGTTGCCGAAATGTCGCCGGATGTCCCTGACACGAGCCGCTTAGGTGCCCGAGTCGAGGCAGGCGGAGTCAGATTCGCCCTGTGGGCCCCACGAGCCTCCAAAGTCGATCTGGTGCTGGTAGATGGGTTCAACAACCAGCGCAACGTCGCCATGACCGCCGAGGTGGGGGGCATCTGGTCAGTTTTCGTCGCCGATGTCGGCACCGGTCAGCTATACGGCTTCCGGGTCCACGGCGACTGGGCACCGGAGCGAGGCCTCCGCATCAACCCGGCGCGCCTCCTGTTGGACCCCTACGCGCGGGCCGTCACCGGCGGCGTCGATTACCGCGGCCACATTCACGACCACATCGCCGAGGACGACTTCCGCCCCGACCCGATCGACTCGTTCGGCTCAGTGCCGCTCAGCGTCGTCGTCGCCGACACTCCCCCGCCGCCGCCCGTCCTCGGCGGTCGCCGGCCGATGGCCGAGAGCGTCATCTACGAGATGCACGTCCGCGGCTTCACCAAGACCCACCCGCTGGTCCCGGAGCACCTGCGCGGCACCTACGCCGGGCTGGCGTACCCGGAGGTAGTCGACTACCTCCTGGAGACCGGAATCACCGCCGTCGAACTGCTGCCGGTCCACCACTACGCCTCCGAGCCGTTCGTCGCCCACCGGGGCTTGCACAACTTCTGGGGCTACAACACCCTGTCGTACTTCGCCCCGCACGCCTTCTACGCCACTCGCGGCACGATGGGCAACCAGGTCGCGGAGTTCAAGTCGATGGTCGCTACGCTGCATGAGGCCGGTATCGAGGTCATCCTTGATGTTGTCTATAACCACACGGCCGAGGGGGGGCACGAGGGCCCGACACTGTCGATGCGCGGCATCGACCACTCCGCCTACTACCGTCTAACCGGTGATCTCCGCGATGACTACGACGTCACCGGCTGCGGCAATTCCGTCAACACCGCGACCCCGATGGTGCGGCAACTCGTCGTCGACTCGCTGCGCTACTGGGCGCAGGAGATGGGCGTCGACGGCTTCCGTTTCGACCTCGCCACCACCCTGCTGCGCAACGAGCACCACCACGTTGACCACCAGCACCCGCTGAAGCAGCAGATCGACGCCGATCCGGTCCTCTCCAAGGTCAAGCTCATCGCCGAGCCCTGGGATATTGGCCCCTTCGGCTACCAGGTCGGCGGCTTCGGCAAGGGCTGGTTCGAGTGGAACGACCGGTTCCGCGACCACACCCGGGACTACTGGCGCGGGGCGGTCCACGGCGTGCAGGAGTTCGCGACGCGTCTCGCCGGCTCCCCCGACCTGTTCAATAACGACACCGGGCGCCCCCCGCAAGCCTCGATCAACTTCGTCACCGCCCATGACGGCTTCACCATGCGCGACCTCGTCAGCTACGACGTCAAGCACAACCTCGGCAACGGCGAGCGCAACCGCGATGGCTCGGACAACAACCGTTCCTGGAACCACGGCTGGGAAGGTGAAACCACCGACCCGGAGATCAACAACCTGCGGGTCCGCCAAATCCTCAACCTGCATGCCACTCAGGTGCTGGCTGTCGGGACGCCGATGCTGCTCGGCGGCGACGAGTTTGGACGTACCCAGCGTGGCAACAACAACGCCTACTGCCAGGACACCCCACTCGCCTGGGTCAACTGGGAGTTCGAGGAGCCGTGGGCTGGGATCCGGGAGCGTCTGGCACGCCTGTTGGCGCTACGCGCCAAGTACCCGACGCTGCGCCCCGACTCCTACCTCTACCACACCGAGGTGTGCGACGCGAACGGTCAAGGCCTGGGACGCGTCGACCTGGCCTGGTTCAACGACCGCGGCGATGAGATGACCGAGGACGACTGGCGCGACGGCTCGCGCCGTCTACTCGGCATGTACAGCTCGTCCCAAAGCGAGGCGTTCATCGCGTACTTCCATTCGGGTCCCGATGCGATCGATGTTGTGCTGCCCGGCCCCCCGTGGGCTTACGAGTTGAAGATCATCTGGCACTCCGCGCTTGACGGCGAACTCCCCGACGCGGCCCTCGCGCCCAGCAGTGTCCTGCAGATGCCGGGCCGCACCGTCGCGCTGCTGCAGTGCGTCGTCCCCGCAACCGGCCCAGACGTGCACGCGATGGCTCTCTCCGTGGCGCCTTAGGCAAGCACCGCACCTCAATGAGACGAAAAGGCCGCCCGCAAGCGAAAACCGCGGGCGGCCCATAGGTCACCGGATGACGGTGGCGAGCCCCATCTCTGCCTCGGAGGCGAGCAGTGGATGCGAGGGCACGACGCGCGCCACGCAGCCGATCTGGCCGGCGAAGCGGGTCGGGACCTCCGCCTGGAACCGGGTCACCCCGTCGACGACGCTCACGGGTTTCGTCGTGTAGGTACGGATGTTGTGCAGCCTGTCCTCGTTATCGACATCGCCGAAGATGAGCTGGACGCTGACGTCCGTGTCGCTCAACTGGCCGAGACGCACGTCGATGATCGGGCGCAGCACCGTCCCAGTCTCCAGAACGCCGGTCACGCCAACGTCGAGCCCCACGACCTCCAGGGTGTGCCAGTCGCGACGCACGCGGTCCTTCCATACGGCCAGTTCGGCAGCGATCTTGTCGTCGCGGAGGGCGTGCAGCGACGCCGCCGCTGGTGCGTAGTACTCAGTCACGTAGTCGCGAACCATGCGAGATGCGAGGATGTTCGGGCCTAGTTCAAAGATGCAGGCGCGCATCATCTGAAGCCACTGAGTCGGCACACCGTGCGAGTCGACGGTGTAGAAGCGCGGGATGATCTCGTTCTCGATGATCGAGTACAAGAACTCCGCCTCGGCAGCGTCCCGCTCGGCGCTGTCCGCGATGCCTTCGGCCGACGGGATCTCCCAGCCGAAAGCCGGAGAGTACAGCTCATCCCACCAGCCGTCGCGGATCGACAGGTTTGCGGCACCATTGAGGGCCGCCTTCATGCCGGAGGTGCCGCACGCCTCGTAGGGGCGCAGCGGGTTGTTGACCCAAACGTCGCAGCCCGGGTACAGCGGGCGGGCGAGCGACATGTCGTAGTCGGGCAGGAACACGAGCTTGCCACGCACGTCCTCCTGGTCGGAGAACTGCACCATCTCCTGGATCAGCGACTTGCCGATGTTGTCGGCTGGGTGCGCCTTGCCGGCGATGACGATCTGGATCGGCGTCGTCGGGTGGTTCAAGAGGGCCTTCAGGCGCTCGGGGCTCTTCAGCATCAGCGTCAAGCGCTTGTACGAGGCGCCACGACGCGCGAAACCGAGTGTGAGAACGCGCGGGTTGAGGGCGTCGCGGGTCCAGTCGGCGGGCAGGCCGCGGGTCCGGCAGGCCTCGGCGAGGCGCTGGCGAGCCATCTGGATCATGCTCGAACGCAGTTGCCGCTTGAGCGACCACAGCGTGTCGTCGTCCACGTTGTTGATAGCGGCCCAGTCGTAGCCGTCGACAACGGTCGACGAGTCATCGGTGTGCGCCTTGAGAATCTCCTGCAGCTCGGGGTGAATCCAGGTGCGGTGGTGGACGCCGTTGGTGACGGAACCGATCGGCACCTCAGTGGGATCGAAGCCCGGCCACAGCCCGCTGAACATGTCACGGGACACCTCGCCGTGGAGCTTCGAGACGCCGTTGGCGCGCTGCCCGAGGCGCAGGCCCAGGACCGCCATGTTGTAGCGACCCGGGTCGCCCCCCGGATAGTTTTCGGCACCGAACGACATGATCGCATCGAGCGGGAGACCAGGATCGAAGGAAGCGAACTGGCGCTCGATCAGGCCGCGGTCGAAGCGGTCGATACCGGCGGGCACCGGGGTGTGGGTCGTGAAGACGGTGCCGGCGCGCGCAAGCTCAATCGCGGCGGGCAAGTCGTGGCCCTCGGCGCGGTACTCGCGGATGCGTTCGAAGTTCAGGAAGCCGGCGTGGCCCTCGTTGCAATGGAAGACGTCGGGACGGGCGTGTCCGGTGATCTCGCAGAACTTACGCAGGGCTCGCACCCCACCGATACCCAGCACAACCTCCTGCGCGAGCCGATGCTCGGCGCCGCCGCCGTAGAGGCGATCGGTGATGTTACGGGCCTCGGGGTCGTTGTCGTCGCGGTCGGTGTCCAGCATGATCAACGGAATGCGACCCACCAGGGCCACCCAGATCGAGGCGACGACCTGCCGACCGAACACCTCGACGGTGATGTCCTGGGGGACGCCGTCGGCGTCGACGAGGCGACTCACCGGCATCTCGTTGGACGAGAGGATCGGGTAACGCTCTTGCTGCCAGCCGGCGGCGTTCAGGTACTGGCGGAAGTAGCCGCAGCGATACAGCAGGCCTACCCCGATCAGCGGCAGGCCCAGATCGGACGCGGCCTTCAGATGGTCTCCGGCTAGGATGCCGAGGCCGCCGGAATACTGCGGCAGCACCTGGGTAACGCCGAACTCCGCGGAGAAGTAACCGATTCCTCGGGGCACGCTGGCGTTCTCAGCGGCGAACCGCTGGAACCAGAGATCCGCGGACAAGTAGTTCTGCAGATCGTCGTGCAGCAGCTCGACGTTCCGCGCGAAGATCTGGTCGGTGGAAAGCTGCTGCATCCGAGCCGCGTCGACGCCAGAAAGCAGCTTGACCGGGTCTTCGCCGGTCTCCTCCCACAGCTTCGGATCGATCGCCTTGAACAGTTCCTGGGTTTCCTGGTGCCAAGACCAGCGGAGGTTCTTGGCTAGTGCCTCGAGCTTCGAAATGCGCTCTGGCAACACGGGTTGGACGGTGAATCGTCGAAATGCACGCACCGGCTAAAAGTACCTTGCGAGTTGCCCCCACACGAAACGCAAGACAAGTAGGGTTAGTCACGTGAACGATGCTGCACCTGCCCGAGCCCATCTGCGCCGCACCGAAGGCGGCTTCGGCCGCATCCCCGTTACCGGGGTCTCCCCCGTCATCGCCGCCGGTGCCTACCCTGTGAAGGCGGTGGCGCACGAACGGATCAGATCGGAAGAGCACACGTCTGAACTCCAGTCACTCATGTGCATCTCG
>CAMCJC010000115.1 GCA_945875065.1 uncultured Propionibacteriaceae bacterium
CGGTGAGCCCGTCGCGATCCGCTCCGCCGCCGACGCCGTGCGAGCTGGCATCGGCTACCTATCGGAGGACCGCAAGCAGTTCGGCCTGCTCCTCCAACAGGACATCAAGCAGAACGCGGTCATGGCGGCCATGAAGGACTTCAACATCGGTGGCTTCATCCTTGACGGCAAAATCCGCACGGTCGGCGAGGAATACAGCAAGAAGCTGCGGGTGAAGACCCCGTCGGTGAATCAGCTGCTAGGCAAACTGTCCGGCGGCAACCAGCAGAAGGTCGTCATCGCCAAGTGGCTCATCCGCAACTGCGAGGTGCTCATCTTCGACGAGCCGACCCGAGGCATCGACGTCGGTGCCAAGGAAGAAATCTACGAGCTCTTGGAGCAACTTTGCAGCCAGGGCAAGGCGATCATCATGATCTCCTCCGAGCTACCCGAAGTGCTTCGAATGAGCCACCGCATCGCCGTCATGGCCCACGGCCACATCACCGGCGTCCTCGACAACGCGGACGCCACCCAGGAGAACATCATGGAACTTGCCACGCTCGGCAAGGCGCAACTGAATGGAGAAGTCGCGTGAGCACCACCGCCCCGGATACCGCCACGACGCCCGGCCGCCTCGTAACGACCCTGCGCTCCTCGCTGCAGCAGGTCTTCGTGTTCGGAGCCCTGATCGTGGTCTACGTGTTCTTCATGTTCGCGGCCCGCGGGTTTAGCGATCCCGCGATCCTCCCGGACATCCTGCTTCGCTCCGCACCCATCGGGATCATGGCCCTCGGCGCCACCTTCGTCATTGCCACTGGCGGCATCGACCTGTCGGTCGGCACCGGGCTCTCGCTCTGCGCCGTCATGACGGCGTACTTCATGGGCGGCCAATTCATGAACCTGCCGCTCGCGCTTGGCCTGCTGCTGGCGATCCTATTCGGCGGCCTTGTCGGCGTCGTAAACGGCACCAACATCTCGATCCTGGGGCTGCCGCCGTTCATCGCAACCCTGGGCATGATGATGGTCGCCCGCGGCCTGGCCCTGGTTATCTCTGATACCAAACCGATGCAGATCGAGAACCCCGACTTCAAGGTGCTTTCCACCGTCCAGACCATTCCCGGGATCCCCAACGCGGCCCTAATCTTCCTGTTGCTCACCGTCGTAGCAGCCGTCTTGCTGAACAAGACCCTTCTAGGGCGTTACGCCCTAGCTATCGGCTCCAACGAGGAGGCCACCCGCCTGTCCGGCGTCAACGTGAAGAAGTGGAAGATTCTCATCTACATGACCGCCGGTTTGTTCATGGCGATGGGTGCCATCATCTACTCCGCGCGCACCGCCGTTGTCCAGCCCGCCGAAGGCCTGGGTCTTGAACTTGACGTCATTGCGGCGGTCGTCATCGGTGGTACTTCGCTCGCGGGCGGTCGTGCAAACATCATCGGTACCTTCGTCGGCGCCCTGCTGATGAAGACTCTCCTGACGGGCCTACAGATGATGCAGGTCAACCAGTCCTGGCAGTTCGTCGTCATCGGCGTCATCGTCCTGGCCGCCGTCTTCGCCGACAACATCCGACGGGCCCGCGCCGCCGCGGCCTAGCTGTCACCGGCTTCATGCGAGACAACTAAATATCTCGGGCGAAGTTGCCCACCAAATGGGGCTGTTGCCCCTCCCAGAAAGGAATCAAGATGCGTCTGTCCACCAAGCTGCTGGCCGTGCCGGCGGTCCTTGCCCTCGGCCTGACGGCCTGCTCCACCTCGTCATCCGGCGGCGGCGCCTCCACGGGAGCCTCTTCGTCGGCGGCAGCGACCTCTGTCTCCTGCGATACCCCGAGCGACGTCAAGAAGGGCGATAACACCAAGACCATCTACCTCGTCTCCAAGGGCTTCCAGCACCGCTTCTGGCAGGCCGTGAAGGAAGGTGCGGAGGCCGCCGGCAAGGATCTCGGTTACAAGATCGAGTTCGTTGGTCCCCCGAGCGAGAAGGACACCACCGTCCAGCTCGACCAGCTCGAGACGGCCCTGTCGTCGAAGCCGGCCGCCATTGGGCTCGCCGCCCTCGACACCAATGCGGCCTCCGACGTCCTCAAGCGAATCTCGGACGCCAAGATCCCGCTGATCGCCTTTGACTCGGGCGTCGACTCCGACGATCCGCTGACCACGGTCTCCACCGATAACACCGCTGCCGCGGGCGAGGCCGCTAAGCACATGGTGGAGTTGACCGGCGGCAAGGGCACCGTCGGCCTCGTCTGCCACGACGTCACCTCCCAGACCGGAAAGCAGCGTTGTGAGGGCTTCAAGAGCTACATCGCCCAGAACGCGCCGGAGATCAAGCTGCTTGAGCCCCTGGTCGCCCCGAGCGTCGAGGAAGCCACGGGTGCGGCCAAGTCGCTGATCCAGTCGAACCCGGATATCGTGGGCATCTACGGGACGAACGAGGCCTCCGCGACCGGCGCCGTCCAGGCGGCCACCGAGGTCAACAAGGCCGACCTCAAGGTTGTTGGCTTCGACTCCGGCAAGATCCAGATCCAGGCCATCAAGGATGGCAAGCAGGCCGGTGCCGTGACCCAGTCTCCGGTGAAGATGGGCTGCGAGACCGTGATCGCGGCCGCCAAGGCCATCAACGGCGACCAGCTGCCGAAGACGATCGACTCCGGATACGCCTGGTACGACAAGAACAACATCGACTCGGCCGAGATCAAGCCGAACCTGTACGAGTGATCCAGCCTGCCGGGCGGCGGTCCTGCCGCCCGGCGGCTTCACACCGTCTTTCAGACGGCCCAACGTCGAGCTTTTCTCGCCGCACGAAGCTAAGGTGTTGCAGCGGGGTCGCTCAAGCCAGTGAAAGAAACAAGGAAGTTAGGCAAAACATGACGAACTACCCGAAGATCGGCATCCGCCCCATCATCGATGGCCGCCGGCGCGGAGTGCGGGAGTCCCTTGAGGACCAGACCATGAACATGGCTAAGCGAGTGGCCGCCCTGTACGAGGCAGAGCTGCGCTACCCCGACGGCAGCCCCGTCCAGTGCGTGATCGCCGACACCACGATCGGCGGCGTCGCCGAGGCCCAGGCGACTGCGGAGAAGTTCCGAGTCAACAACGTTGGACTCACCCTGTCGGTGACCCCCTGCTGGTGCTACGGCACCGAAACCGTCGACATGGACCGCAACATGCCGCACGCGATCTGGGGCTTCAACGGCTCGGAGCGTCCCGGCGCCGTGTACCTGGCCGCCGCGCTCGCCGGCCATGCCCAGCTCGGGATTCCCGCGTTCGGCATTTACGGCCGCGACGTCCAAGACGCCGATGACGAATCCATCCCCGACGATGTGCGCGGTCGCCTACTCGACTACGCTGTCTGCGGGCTCGCCGTGGCGCAGATGAAGGGGCGCGCCTACCTGTCCATGGGTGCGGTCTCGATGGGCATCGCCGGCTCGGTGGTCAAGGACGAGTTCTGGGGCAAGTACCTCGGCATGCGCAACGAGTACATCGACATGTCCGAGTTCACCCGTCGCATCGAGAACGAAATCTTCGACGCCGAGGAATATGAGAAGGCCTACGCCTGGATTCGCGAAAACCTCAAGCAAGGCGATGACTTCAACCCCGAACACAACCAGCACCCCGACAAGCACGATGCGTGGTGGCAGTTCTCCACGAAGATGACGCTCATCGCCCGCGACCTGATGGTCGGCAACCCGAAGCTCGCCGAGGCGGGCTGGGGCGAGGAGGCGCAGGGCCACGGCGCCCTAGCGGCCGGTTTCCAGGGACAGCGCCAATGGACCGATGGCAAGCCGAACGGCGACGTCATGGAGACCATGCTGAACACCCAGTTCGACTGGAACGGCATCCGCGCCCCCTACATCCTCGCCACCGAGAATGACGCCCTCAACGGCGCCTCCATGCTGTTCAACTACCTGCTGACCAACCGTCCCCAGATCTTCTCCGACGTTCGGACCTACTGGAGCCCCGAGGCGGTCGAGCGCATCACGGGCCACAAGCTTAAGGGCCGGGCGGCGGGCGGCTTCCTCGACCTTCGTAACTCCGGTTCCACCACGCTCGACGGCGCGTTCCAGGCCACCGAGGACGGTAAGCACGTCATCAAGGAGTTCTGGAACCTCACCCAGGAGGACTGCCAGGCGGCCCTTGACGCGACGACATTCCACCCGGCGACCTACGAGTACTTCCCCGGCGGCGGTTTCTCGACGCACTTCCGTTCCGCAGGTGAGGTGCCGGTGACGATGTGCCGCATCAACCTCGTCGACGGCCTCGGCCCGGTCATCCAGATCGCTGAGGGATGGTCGGTCGAGCTGCCCGACGACGTCGCCACGACGATCGAGAACCGCACCGACCGGGCGTGGCCAACCACATGGTTCGTCCCGAACCTGACCGGCGAAGGTGCCTTCACCACCGTGTACGACGTGATGAACGCCTGGGGCGCGAACCACGGCGCCATCACCTACGGTCACATCGGTGCGCGCCTGATCACGCTGGCCTCGATGCTGCGCATCCCGGTCAACATGCACAACGTGCCGGTGGAGCAAATCTTCCGCCCGAAGAACTGGCTGAGCTTCGGTACGGCCGACTTGGAGGGGGCCGATTACCGCGCCTGCGCCCAGTTCGGCCCACTGTACGCCTGAGCCGGGGGGAGGCGGGCAGGTCCCGCCTCCCTTCCCTTTTCCCCAATCCAGCTGAACAGGAGTTTTCAAGTGTCCGCCACCGCCATCGCGATCGACCTGGGATCCTCCTCGGGACGGATCATCGTCGGAGTCTTGGACGCCGGCAAAATAGAAACCACCGAGGTATATCGCTTCCCGCACACAGCCGCCATGATCGATGGCAGCCTTTGCTGGGACTTGGACCTGATCTGGGAGGAAATCGTTACGGGACTGAGGATCGCCGTTGAACGATTCCCGGAGGCGTCGAGCGTAAACGTCGACACTTGGGGCGTGGACTGGCTTCCCCTAGACGGCGACAACCAGCCCCTGACACCGGGGCGGGCATACCGCGATGAGCGCACCGAGCGTTCGGAGAAGGCGATGCGGGAGCGCCTCACCGAAGATCGGCACTGGGAACTGACAGGCATCGCCCCCGCCATCATCAACTCCGCCAACCAGCTGTTCGCCTTCATACAGGAGGAACCGGAGATCGCGGCCAAGACTGAGCGGATCTTGTTCCTGCCCGACTGGTTCACCTTCCGGCTCACCGGGGTTCCCGGCTGGTCGCGTTCTATCGCCTCGACCTCCGGTTTGTGCGTACCGGGTTCCAATGCCTGGGCCTTTAAGGTGTTCGATGCCCTCAAAATCCCGCAGAGCTGGGTAGGTGACCTAACACCCGAGGGCACCTTGGCCGGCCCGTGCACCATTCCCGGGCTTGAGCAGCTCACCGTGGTCCGTGCCGGGGCCCACGACTCGGCTTGCGCCGTAGCGGCCCTCCAACGCGACGCTGGGACCACCTACTTCCTGTCGGCCGGTTCCTGGTCGGTGCTAGGAGTCCTCCGTGACGAGGCTCTGCTCGGTGAGGCCGCCCGCTGTCTCGGCCTGACCAACGAGGTGCGGGTCGACGGGGGAGTGCGGCCCCTGTTCAACATCACCGGCTTGTGGATCCTTCAGGAGTGCCAACGCGACTGGCGGGCTACCGGCCAGGTGAGCGACATCGTCGCCTTGGTTGAGGCCGCTCGCGAGGCGACGTCGCTCGGCGTAACCATCGATCCCGACGATCCGCAGTACGCCCACCCTGGCGGCATGGTCGACCGGGTCACCGCGGCTCTGCGTGCAGCCGGCGCCGGTGCGATGAGCCAAGGGCAGATTGTCCGTGCGCTGTGCGAGTCGTTCGCGAAGCGATACGCCCGTGCGGTTCGGGACCTCGTGGCCCTGACAGGCGACGCACCCACCCAACTCAACATGGTTGGCGGAGGATCCCGTAACGGCCTCATTTGTGACCTCACGGCCCAGGCCCTCGGAATCCCGGTGCTGGCGGGGCCCGCTGAGGCCTCCACCCTCGGGTCGCTTCTGGTCCAGTTCGAGATGATCGGCGCGCTGCCGCCCGAGGACCGTAACGAGGTGATCGCCGCAACCGCCGAGACTCGGGTTCACCAGCCATGAGGGGCAGTGGGGGAGGCGAACGTCGAGCCAATCTAGCTGACGTCGCCCGCCGCGCTGGGGTCTCCAGCCAGACTGTCTCGCGCGTCGTGCGGGGGGCATCGGTAGTGGCCCCAGAGACTCGGCAACGCGTTCAGGAGGCCTTGGAGGAACTCGACTATCGGCCCAACCTGGCTGCACGGTCCCTGTCGAACCGGCGCACCGGAGTGATCCACATCATCAACGCCACCCCGTTGTTCGGTGGTCACGCCCGAACTTTCTTGTCGGTCGTGGCTGAGTTGACCGCTCGCGGTTACCACACGTCGATCTCCGGGGCCTCGACGAGCACGGTGCCCGCGTTCGACGAACTGGTACCCCTCGGCGTCGACGGCGTTGTGGTGCTCGGCGGGCATGCGAACTCCGTCGATCTGGTGTCTGTCCTGCACGGCCGGGTGCCGGTGGTATTCGTCGGCCAGCGCCACGGGCTGCCCGAAGACGTCGCCTCCGTCGCGATCGATCAGGGATTAGGCGCCAAGCTCGCGACCGACCATCTCATCGCGATTGGTCGCACTCGACTCGTTCACCTGTGCGGACCGTCGGACTGGCTCGATGCGCATGAACGACGCGACGGTTTCCTGGCTGCGTGCCGTGACGCCGGTATCACGCCCCGAAAGGTCTCGGGCAGGTCGTGGGCCGCGACCGACGGGTACGCCGCGGGGAAGAAACTTCCCGCCGACATGGATGGCATGTTCGCCAGCAACGATCACCTGGCCCTTGGCGCGATGCGCTGGCTTGCCGACCACGGCCGCGATGTGCCCCGGGAAGTCGCCATGGTTGGATTCGATGACATTGAAGGGGCCGAGAACTTCCTGCCCCCGCTGACCACCCTGCGCCAGCCCCACCAAGAAGTGGGGGCATGTGCCGTCGCACACCTCGCGGAGCTCATCGACGGTCAGCCGGCGCAACACGCCCTCCTGCCACCCGAACTGATCATCAGGCAATCCACGAAAGGAAAATAAATGCTCACTGGAGCCCTCATCCACCCCGAACTGCTCGCCGCCATCGGACGCAGTGGCCACAGCGGCAAGATTCTCATCACCGACGGCAACTACCCGGCCGCCAGCGGTGCCCCGGCAACCGCCGAACGCATCTACCTCAACCTCACCCCTGGACTGCTGAACGTCTCGCAGATCCTGGAGGTTCTCAAGCAAGCGGTGCCGATCGAGCGCGCCGGCCTCATGGTGCCAGCGGCGGACGCGGTTGGCGTCGAGAAGCCCGACGTTATCCCCGCGCATGACGAGTACCGCGCCGCCCTTCCCGAGGTCGCCTTCGACGAGATCCCGCGTTGGGACTTCTACGACGCCGCCAAGGCTGAAGACGTCACCGTCGTCATCGTCTCAGGCGACCAGCGCTTGTACGCGAACCTCCTACTCACGATCGGTGTGCGGAGCTGACTGAGCGGCGCAAAAGCGCTGTCATACTTTCGGGCACTGTGCCCTAGCATTCGGCCTCCTTGATAGGTATTCTTTGGCGCGCAGGTAACTCGGTGCTGCTGGCGGCGGGTTACAGGAGTGCCGATGGTTCAAGGACGCGTGTGTTTCTAGGGAATGAAGCCGTGACGGCGTTGGTTGGGTATGGTGG
>CAMCJC010000116.1 GCA_945875065.1 uncultured Propionibacteriaceae bacterium
CGACGAGCCCGACATCGCGTCGGTGCCGGGCCGCGCTAAGGCATACGGGGCCGAGATTTCACGGCTGGTGGACTGCAAGGAGGCGCTGGTCGCGGAGGGGCTATCGGCGCTGGCCTGCGGCGCGTTCCACATCCGCTCGGCCGGGAAGGCCTACTTCAACACCACCCCGATCGGGCGCGCCGTGACCGGGACGATGCTGGTGCGCGCGATGGCCGACGACGACGTGCATGTCTGGGGCGACGGCTCCACATATAAGGGGAACGACATCGAACGGTTCTACCGCTACGGCCTGATGGCGAACCCTGAGCTGCGCATCTACAAGCCGTGGCTCGACGAGGCGTTCGTGACGCTGCTGGGTGGCCGCGCCGAGATGAGTACCTGGCTGACTGAACGGAACCTGCCGTACCGGGACTCGAAGGAGAAGGCCTACTCCACCGACGCCAACATCTGGGGCGCGACCCACGAGGCCAAGACCCTGGAGGAGTTGAACGTCTCCCTGGAGACGGTCGAGCCGATCATGGGCGTCAAGTATTGGGACAGGGACGTCGATATCGATGTCGAGGATGTCTCCATCGGCTTCGAGCAGGGCCAGCCGGTCTCGATCAACGGCAAGCGCTTCGAATCCGCGGTCGACCTGGTTCTGGAGGCCAACGCGATCGGCGGCCGCCATGGCCTCGGCATGAGCGACCAGATCGAGAACCGCATCATCGAGGCGAAGTCGCGCGGCATCTACGAGGCGCCGGGCATGGCGCTGCTGTGGGTCGCTTACGAGCGGCTCCTGTCCGCCATCCACAACGAGGACACCCTCGCCAACTACCGGTCCGAGGGCCTGCGCCTCGGCCGGCTCCTGTATGAGGGCCGCTGGCTGGATCCGCAATCGTTGATGCTGCGCGAGTCGATCCAGCGGTGGGTCGCCTCGGCCGTCACCGGCGAGGTGGATCTGCGGCTGCGTCGCGGCGACGACTACACCATCCTCGATACCCGCGGCCCGCGCCTGTCGTACCAGCCGGAGCGCCTCAGCATGGAGCGCGTCGCGGACGCCGCCTTCGGCCCCACCGACCGCATCGGCCAGCTGACGATGCGGAACCTGGACATCGCCGATTCCCGCGACAAGCTTGAGCTTTACGCCGGCCAGGGCACACTGTTGGCCGGGCACGTCGACCTCATCGGTCACGTCGAGCAGGGCCGAGCCGCCAGTATCGCGGCCCTTGAGACGCCTGCGACGAGCGATGGCATCGAGGACGCCGCGCTCCGCTCCGCCATGGACTCCGGTACCGACTGACCCTTGGGGACGATTAAAGCAAAAACGTCCCGAATCCTGCAGAACCTTCCCCATACCAGGTTCGTCTAAGACGAGTGGCAGGCTGTAACAAAAAGTAGACAGCCTATCGGCCATTGGAGACAATGTCCCGGACAACACTCGGAGCTGAAGGGGACCTCGCATGAGGAACGGACCCGCGAGAACGATCGCATTGACCATGTCGGCCATGCTGGCCGCCACCATCTTCGCTTCCCCACCCTCATGGGCCGACGAAACGCCCCCGCCGCCCGAGGAGACCGCCATCACCTTGCCCGGCGATCAGCCGGCGCCGACCTCGGCCCCCACGACCGAGGCGCCCACGGCTGAGGCGCCGCCGCTGGAGTCGACGCCCGCGCCGATCGAAGTGACCCCGACCTCCAGCGCTTCGCCGACCTCCGAGATGACCGCGCCAGACGCGTCGCCCAGCGTGGACATCTTGGTCAGCCCCCAGGAGGAGCAGCCGGCCGCCGAGGCCAAAGCGGAGCCGGGCGTCAAGGCCCGTTCCGATCTGCGAGTCGAGTCGCGGGTTGAGGTTGGCAGCGGTTGGGATGTGTCTTCAGCGGTATTCCCCGGCGACTGGAACGGCGACAACCGCACCGACATCGCCAACATCCGCAGCAACGGCGACCTCTACCTCTACAAAGCCCTCAACGCCAGCCAGTTCGAAAAACCCACCCGCATCGGAACCGGCTGGACCAACCTCAAAGCCGTCATCGGCGGCGTCGACTGGGACACCGACGGCACCCAAGACCTCATCACCAACACCAGCAGCGGCGACCTCAAGTTCTACCGCAACAACTTCACCCACACCGCCAAAATCGGCACCGGCTGGACCAAGTTCCGCACCCTAACCGGAATCCAACGCTCCACCAACGGCAAACCCGCCCTACTCGGCATCACTGCAAACGGCGAAGCCTGGCTCTACCCCACCGACGGCCACCTCAACTTCTACTCCCCCGTCCTCATCGCCGACAACTGGACCTTCAAAACCGTCATCGGCACCACCGACTGGGACAACAACGGCCGCGACGACTACCTAGCCATCGACTCCCAAAACCGCCTCCGCTACCTAGCCAGCGACAACAACGGCTACCGCTTCCAGCACTACCAAGTCGGCACCGGCTGGAACAACTACCCCCGACTAGCCACCACCGCCCTCGACGGCCACCGCTACCTCTGGGCCATCAACACGGGCGGCAAGCTGTACCGCTACAGTCTGATCACGCGGGAACCGAACCCTTCGGCAGCGCTCACGTTTGATCGCCGATACGACGTCCACAGCGCCGCTACCGTCGGCAGCGGTTGGGATGTGTCTTCAGCGGTATTCCCCGGCGACTGGAACGGCGACAACCGCACCGACATCGCCAACATCCGCAGCAACGGCGACCTCTACCTCTACAAAGCCCTCAACGCCAGCCAGTTCGAAAAACCCACCCGCATCGGAACCGGCTGGACCAACCTCAAAGCCGTCATCGGCGGCGTCGACTGGGACACCGACGGCACCCAAGACCTCATCACCAACACCAGCAGCGGCGACCTCAAGTTCTACCGCAACAACTTCACCCACACCGCCAAAATCGGCACCGGCTGGACCAAGTTCCGCACCCTAACCGGAATCCAACGCTCCACCAACGGCAAACCCGCCCTACTCGGCATCACTGCAAACGGCGAAGCCTGGCTCTACCCCACCGACGGCCACCTCAACTTCTACTCCCCCGTCCTCATCGCCGACAACTGGACCTTCAAAACCGTCATCGGCACCACCGACTGGGACAACAACGGCCGCGACGACTACCTAGCCATCGACTCCCAAAACCGCCTCCGCTACCTAGCCAGCGACAACAACGGCTACCGCTTCCAGCACTACCAAGTCGGCACCGGCTGGAACAACTACCCCCGACTAGCCACCACCGCCCTCGACGGCCACCGCTACCTCTGGGCCATCAACACGGGCGGCAAGCTGACGCGGTTCGATATCAGCAGCCGTGAACCCGGTCCGGCAGCCCCGAAGCAGCCGACGCAGCCGGCTCCCCCGCCGCCGCCGAAGGTGAACGTCGACTCCCGCTGCATGACGGGCCGTGTGCTGTGCGCGTCGAAGTCGGATCGCAAGCTGCGGTGGATGATCAACGGCCAGGTCGTCCTGACGCTCGACGCCCGCTTCGGTTCGGCCTCGAACCCCAGCGACAACGGCGCGTTCCGCGTCCAGTGGAAGTCGCGCAACCACGTGTCTTCGATCTACCACACCCCGATGCCGTACGCGATGTTCTACAACGGTGGCGAGGCCGTCCACTACTCGTCGGACTTCGCGGCCCGCGGTTGGGCCGGCGCGTCACACGGCTGCATCAACATCCGAGACAAGGCGGCCATCGCCTGGCTGTTCGACCAGGTACGCGTCGGGGACAAGGTAATCGTGTACCAGTGAGCCATTCGGTTGGCATGGCGTTCTAACCTAGAGGATGACCGTCGTGAGACAGTGGCGCTCGCCCGTGTTCCGTAGGGGATACCCTCGAAGCACGGGCGAGCCGCGCGTTAATCGCCGGTCGGCCAACCTAGGATCGGTCAGACACACCGTAGAGCAATTGACTTTTAGCCAAAGGGACGACAGGCTTTGTGACTGTTGAAGTGGAGGGGAGAGCATGTACGGAGTACAACAACCGCTACTGACGGTCCGAGGGCTGCGCAAGGCCTTCGGTGGCCGGCCAGTTCTTGAGGGCGTTGATCTCGACGTGGCGCGGGGCGAAGTGCTCGGCGTCGTCGGGTCGAACGGCGTAGGCAAGTCGACCACCGCGTCGATCATCGCGGGCCATACCGCGGCCGACGACGGGGCGATGTCGCTGTTCGGGCAGCCCTTGGATCCGTCTCGCGTCATGCTCATCGACCCCACGTTCAAGATGGACCCCCAGATGACGGTCGCGGAGGCGATGTTTCGCCACGACAACGGCCGCCACTCGTTCGTGGAGCAGATGGGTCGCGTCCGGGAGGTCCTGTCGCAGACCGGCATCGAGCTGCGCCCGACGGTCCGCCTGGGCGAGTTGACCCCGTCGGAGAAGCGCATGACGGAGGTCGTGCGGATGCTCGCCGACCCGCGCGACCTGATCGTGATCGACGAGCTCAGCACCGGTCTGAACGCCCGCGAGGTGGAGGATTTGCGTTACGCCCTGACCCGCACGGTGCAGCAGGGTCGCGGCGTCATTTACATCACTCACCAGCTCGACGAGGCGCTGAAGGTCTGCCACCGCATCGCGGTGGTGCGCAATGGCCGCGTCGTGAAGACGTTCAAGTCGTCCGAGACGACGGTCGAGCAGATCACCGAGGCGATGTTCGGCTCCAGCGTGCAGTTGGAGGACCTTGAGTCGCACACGACTTCCGACATCATCATGGACGTCCAGGGCCTAACCAGCCAAGGTGCGGCGCTGTCGTTCCAGCTGCACCGCGGCGAGATCCTGGGCTTCATCGGCCCGCGCGACGCCGGACTCGACGACGTCAAACGCACCCTCCTCGGCCGCCGCCCCGGCACCGTCCATCACTTGAGCGTCGCGGGTCGCACGGGGCACCTCGACGCCCCCCGCGACCTCCCCGGCCTCGGCATTGCCGTGCTGACCAGCATGAGCGACCCCGAGGGCGACGCCCACACCGCCCGCAACCTAGCCATGGTCGACGACGAGGTGGACGACGGCGTCGTCGAGGACACCGCCCAGATTCTGCTGCTGCTCCGCAAGGCGGAGGCGCGCATCAGCACGCTGCTGAACCGCCCGCTGTCGACCGGTCAGCGCCGCTGGCAGCAGATGCAGGAGTTCGCGAAGAAGAACGCGAACGTCATGGTCATGGTTCAGCCCAGCGAGGGCCTGGACGTCTCCGCGCAGAAGCGCTTCACGTCGATGATGGAGGACATCACCGACCGCGGTGTGGGAGTCATCTTGTTCACCAGCAACGAGGCGGAACTGCACCGCTTCTGCGATCGCATCATCAACGTCGTGGACGGCAAGATCTGCGGCCAGTGGAGCAAGGGCGAGGTCACCGTCGAAGACCTCCAGTCCCTCAGCCACCAGTGGCAGCAGTCCGCGGCCGTCTAACCCACCCTCGGCGGCTTCCCGCCGACGGCCCCTCAGCGAGGCGGCCGGGGCTCCCCCCTCGCCCCGGCCGCCTCTGCCATTTCCTGCTACCGCTCCACCCCTAGCCAGCCGGCCAGCCGCTGGGCCGAGAGACGACCGTCGTGCCAGGTGCGGACGAATTGCAGGTTGCGCTCGGCTTGGGCGCGGAGTTCGTCGCGACGGTCCCGGACTGAGGCGATCACCTCGCGCAGCGTCTCCGGGGTGGCCTCCAGGAACTCCGGTAGCCGCTCGGCCCGGGCGCGGACGTCGTCGTTCAATCTGCCCACCGTAACCCGGCCGGCCGCCATCGCCTCGACCGCCGCCACCCCGTAGGACCCGAACAGCAGCTGGTCTACGAGGACATCGCAGCGACGCACCAGCGCCATCAGCTCGCGGTGCGGCAGACCCGTGGGCGCGACGTACTCGATGACACCATCGTCGTGGAGTTGCCGCAGGACCGGGTCGATGAACTGCGTGCCCTTGATCGGCGGGTTCCGCTGCGACGGCACGTGCACCACGAGGGGACGCTTCCGCTCCAGCAGCGGCACGTTCGAAGCCCAGGCGTCGATATCGACGACGACCGGCAGCCACGTGCCGTGCGGGAGGTCGTAACCGAGGTCGGGGGTGGAGTAGAACACCGGCCATCCGACATCGCGGGAGAACGTCCGGTTCCGCTCCGTCTGGCGGATCAGCGTCGACCGCCATGCCTCGTCGCCCACCGTGAAATACGACCACTCGTCGCGCGCGATGTGCGCCAGCGGGTCACGAACATCAGAGCCGTGCGCGATCAGCCCCATCCGGAAACCCATCCGCTCAAGCCGCTTCGCGTCCGCCGGCAGTTCGCCGTGCCGATTCCAACGCGCGAACGTCTTGAACCCGTCCAGCGCGACGTGCGAGACCCCTCCGAACAGCCGCCGAGTCCTCGTCTTCCACCCCCAAGAAAGCCGAAACCCGACGCGCGAGAACAGCTTGTCGACCTCGAACTCGAACGTCCCGCCGCGCAGCGGCAACCCCGAGAACGCCCACGCCTCGACCCCCAGATTGGCCTTTACCGCCCGCGCCCAAGCGGTCGCCTGCCCCGCGTAGTTCGACGGCCCAATCGCCAGTGAAGGATCCATGCCGCTCAGGTTACTTGGCGCCTCGGCCCGCCCTCCTATCGGCCGATACCTAGCGGTCGCCGCCCGTGTACGACACCTCGTGCCGGTGGGTAAACTCAGGCGCGAGACCAGTGAAAGGGATTCAGACGTGAAGATCGCTGTCATTGCGATGGGCAAGATCGGCCTGCCGCTCGCGGTTCAGTTCGCCGACATGGGGCATGAGGTCGTCGGGGTCGACGTCCAACAGGCCGTGGTTGACAAGGTCAACGCGGGCCTCGAGCCGTTCCCCGGCGAGGCCCACCTGCAGGAGAAGCTGTCCGAGCTGGTGCCCGCCGGCAAGTTGCGCGCCACCACCGACTACTCCGACGCGATCCCCGGTGTAGACGCGATCGTCATCGTCGTTCCCCTGTTCGTCAACGACGAGACCTGGCAGCCGGACTTCGGCTGGATGGAGGCGGCGACGAAGTCGTTCTCCGAGCACCTGACCCCCGGCACCCTCGTCTCCTACGAGACCACCCTCCCCGTCGGCACCACCCGCAATCGCTGGAAGCCGATGATCGAGGAGATCTCCGGGCTGACCGAGGGCAAGGACTTCCACCTGGTCTTCTCCCCCGAGCGGGTCCTGACCGGCCGCGTCTTCGAGGATCTGAAGAAGTACCCGAAGCTCGTCGGCGGCCTGTCGCCGGAGGGCACGAAGAAGGGCATCGAGTTCTACGAGCAGGTCCTCACCTTCATCGACCGCCCCGACCTGCCGCAGGGCAATGGCGTGTGGGACATGGGCACCGCCGAGGCCGCAGAGATGGCCAAGCTCGCCGAGACCACCTACCGTGACGTCAACATCGGCCTCGCGAACCAGTTCGGCAAGTTCGCGGCCGCCAACGGCATCGACGTCCACAAGGTCATCGACGCCTCCAACTCGCAGCCCTACAGTCACATCCACCGCCCCGGCATCGCCGTCGGCGGCCACTGCATCCCGGTCTATCCGCGTCTGTACCTCTACACCGACCCCGACGCCACCATCGTCCGCACCGCCCGCGAGGCCAACATGACGATGCCGGAATACGCCGTCGCCCTGGCGGAGGGCGCCGTCGGCGACCTCAAGGGCAAGCGCGTCGTCGTCCTCGGCGCCTCCTACCG
>CAMCJC010000117.1 GCA_945875065.1 uncultured Propionibacteriaceae bacterium
CCACCCACTCCGGGTCACACCGTAGCTCAACCATGACCACACCCTACCGACCAGAAGGTCAAGTCGGGGCCGTCTCGTCGCTGTCTGAGGAACTGGGGTAGCTGGCTGGAGTAAGCCGGCCCGTGCCTACGGAGCCGTTAACGCCTCTCCTTTTCGATCGTCCTCGACACCTCCTGATACCCCCAGAGGTGTGCACGAATCGCCGGGCTAGGTTAACCAGCGTTGCAAAACCCCTAGCCACAAACCAGCCCGTTCACCCGAAACGGCGATTCGCGCCCACATGGGGAGCCGGCCGAACACGACCCGGCCTGACCCAACGAAGCGAAACCCCCTCGGGATGCCGCACGACGCCGGAGCTCCGTGTGCCGAGAGAATGATGCGCGCCGGACTAGGACCGCTGCTCCTCCCAGATGTCGCGGAAGGCTTCGTCGACTTCGGCTGTGACCTGGATGTCGTACCCGTAGACGCGCTTTATGGCGTAGGCGATGGCGTCGCGGCGGCTCTCGCCTCGGAATATCGCCTGGTGGTACTCGCGGACCAGCTGCGACAATCTGCTTTGGTCTTCGACCGATGGCTGAGGTCGGCCGTCGGACTCTTGCAGCTCCTCCGGGGCGCCGTTCGCCTGGAGGGGGATAGTGAAGTTCTCGAGGACCCAGACCGCGCCGAGCACCTGCGTCGCGACCTGCGTGACGTGGTCGATGTCGCCGAGGATCTCCTGGTCGCTTACCCATCGGTGGTCGGAGCACTTCTTTCGTTCGTCCGCGAAGCCGCCGACCGACCAATGGGTCGACGAGTGCTTGCCGCTGTAGGGGTAGCAGCGCATGAGGCGGAACAGGATCGGCAGCCACTCGCCGCGAATCCCGGGCTCGGCCGCGAGCCGCTTGATGACGCGACCCGGTGCGCCGTCGCTGCGACCCGGCTTGGCGGGGAATCCGCGACTCACGCGATGCTCACGACCCAGGTCCGAGATGCTGTGGGCCACTGACCGGGCTATGTAGGCGCCGAGGTTGTGGATCGGCCCTGCCTGCGGTTTCCGCTCCAACTCCGGGAGTAATCGGGTCAACAACTCCTGATACAGGTCAAGACAGCCGGTGGCCTCGCAAGCCGACGCGACTTTAAGGCCGTAAGGATCCGACGCGGTGTACGGCGCTGCCTCCGTGGGGCAGCGGTGACCATCGTGACAACTAAGCTTCCTAGCCGCCGCTGACGCCTGCCAAACTGCCTGCGCAACCTCCGCCGGCACGCTGGCTGGCTGAATGCCAACCGGCGGCTTGTGTAATCCATCAATCCCGCTGCCCCGTCGCTGGTCCATGAACCTTAGCTTGCGTCAGCCGATCGGTGGGATGGAAGGGATCTTCTCGAACTGTCACGAAACTGTCACCGCCCATCATGCAGCGGTGGACGACTCGTCGAAGAACCAGCGGACCCCGCTGGAATAGCCTAGGCGGAGATACGGGAAGTAGCGCGCCCACCGCGCCATCTTCGGAGCCAATTCCCGCTCGATGTGGGCCTCCGGGACGCCCTGCGGTGACGTGGTCTGGAAGATCTCGATCCGGCTTGGCAGACGCTTGCCAAAGTTGAGTTCGATGGTGACGTCGCGCGTCGTGCTGTGCGGGCGGAACCCCAGGACGGGGAGCATCGCGTCGTGGCTGGGAAGCTGGACAGTGGTGGCGAAGCTGTGCACTTCGCCTTGTCGCAGAGATCGTGGGAACGTGATCCGGGCGCTCCAAGAGTTGTGTCCTAGGGCAGTGACCCCGTCGACGGTGCAGCCGTCTAGGGCTCGCCAGCAAAACGGCCGGCCGTCAAGGCGGGGAAGGTGCATTTCTTCATTGAAATACTGAAGTGATGGGGCTAAAAGACGTATTCGGCGCCGCATGATCAGGCGCGGTTCTGTTTCCGTGAAATCGAGTCCCGCATATAATCGCAAAACCTCGATCTCCGGTGTATCAGCGGGGCTATGTTCACTATGTCGCAGCAGGTCGACGATCATGGGGGCCGCCTTATTCTGGCACCAGCGCAACACCGTGCGTGCGCTGATCTTGCTGGCCTCGGCGGCCAGTGCCTTGCGGGCGTCGCTGCCCGTCGGCGCGCCCGCGTCGGCCCCGGCCGCCGTCAGGAATACCGGCGCCAACTCGGGTGGCAGCAGGCTGGCGGCTTGGATGACGTGGAACCGGATCAGCGGGAAGGCCTCGGCGTCGCTGAGGTGGTCCGGGATGTCCAAAAGTCGACGTAGCTCGGGTGTTGAGGGCGGAGCGGAGGCGTAAAGACCTGCGCCTCTAAGCGCTTCTACCTCTCCCACAAGGGCTTTTATACGATCGTCGCCTCCGTTGGCGGGCATATCACTCATCGAACGAACCTCCAGTCACGTCATCTTTTCGGATCATAGCCTTCGTTATGGGGTCTTTGGAAGGCAAATCTGGTCCAAAGGACGGGGGGATTGGGCAGGCTGTCCGTCAGGTACGGGACGAGGAGGTGACATCCGTGACAGAAGCACTGGAACGACGGGTGGCCCGGTGGTTGGAGCAGCTGCCCGGGTGGCGTGACGTCGCTCCGTACGGGGGCGGTCTGAGCGCGAAGCTGTTCAGCAGGCGTCTGCTGTGCGTCCGCTACCGCAAGGCGTTCCCGGAGCCGCTCCTGAGCGGCGAGTGGGACCGGCTGGACACCTGGCTGGATGTGAGGTGCGACGAGATCGTCGCGGACGCCCAGGCCATCCGCAGCGCCATCGACCGGGCGTGCGACAAAGCCAAGCGAGAATCGGCCTGCCTGAAGGTAAACGAACTCGCGCGACGTCTAGTCGACGAGGCGGCCCGTTCGCGACTCCGGGACTCGGGTCCGACGGCGATGGAACTCGACGCGCTCGCGGACACCTATCTCGACAACACACCTGCACCAGAGCGACAACTCACCCGAAAACGATTCGAGACCTTCGCCCCCGAATACGACGACGCTTGGTCTCGTGACGGCGCTTTCAATCTGTTGAAGCATCCATACAGCGCCGTTCTGCTGGGCGACGACGAGCGTCCGCCATTCATGAAAACGCAGCGTGAAAACATGTGGGATGGGCTGGGGCGATCCGTCTATTATCGAAGCCAACAGGCGATTCAAGACGATCAAGTTCTAGGCGATGCCGAACAGATTGTGCGAGCCGAAATCGCGCGTACCTGCGGGCGGCTGGGGCTGATCGACGAATCGGCACTAGTCGTTCTCTACAGCCTCATGATGGGGATCCTCCTGGCGACCCAGGAAGCCCTCAAGGGTAAAAACAATCGCCTAAGCCGGGCGTCGGTCCAGCCATGGGAGAGCGGCGAGGTGGTGGCGGCAGACGAGCCGCCTGTTTACGACATGCCATTGACCAATCAAGCCTTGATTCAGTTCGCTGAAAGCGTGATGGGTCAGTTCTGCCGCAGGTCTAAGCAGGGCCAGTATCTGCGGGCCAGCTCCCAGATGTACCGCGCGGAAGCCCATGTAATGCGACGCGCCTGGACGGACTGCTTCGCCGAGGATCGCCGCGGCGACCGCGTCACCGGTGACCGCGCGGAGCAGATCATCCGCAGGGCCATTTACTGGGGTATTCGCTCGGGTGAGCGTCATATCCTGGCGCGCAGCGCCTATATCACGGTTGACCCTAACGATGGTAAATCGACGATCGGTGTTCCCGGGGAGCTTGACCTGGATCAGGTTAACCGGGCCCTGGATTGGTTCGCCGCCAACCCGCAAGTCGGGATCGGGATCGTCAACGGGGACGAGGAATGCATCGCGCAATACTGCGATGCCATTGAGGCCCATGGGCTTCCTACACTAGAAGACATCAAAGCATTCATTTCTAAGGGTAAGGCATGACAAATGACAGACATCTAGAGGTGTCAGTACGCAACATCGGACTGGGCGTGGTGCTGATCGGGGAGGAGCCGGTGGCGCCCGCAGGGGGAGCGTCGGTCAGCATCCCCGGTGCGACGCTCGACTTCGACCCGGCGCTTCCCAGCCGCCTCCCCTCGTGCCTGATCGCCGACCCAGGTGTTGCCGCCCCGCTGGTCGGACAGATCTACGGGGCGGCGGTGCGAGACGGTGTGATCGAAGTCTGCGGCGACGATGCAGCCGAGGTGACCTGCCGCGTCGAGTGGCAGCCGCCACTGACGTTGCTCACGCAGCTGGCGGCCGTGCGGTTCTGCCAGACCTCGTCGGCGTTGCCCCTAGACCCGGGGCTGTTGCGCCTGGAGGAGCTGGCCTTGCTGGGCGAGCTTGAGGGCATCGTCGATCCCGATGACGAGGGCATCGACGATCTGTACCCGATGCTTGAGGCGGTCATGTCGCGGCAGGAACTGATGGAGGCGGCCTGTCGTCGCCCCTCAGTGCTGCGGCTGCTGGCCGACGCGTTGGACATCCTCGCCGGGACGCTGCCCCTGCCTGACGAGCGGCGCGACGTCACCTTGCAGTGGCTCGCGGCGCTCGACGAGGCCCACGAGACCCATCGATATCAAGCGCCGGAGTGGCTGTCGTATCTCAGCCCCGAGCTGGCGCTGGCGGCCGGCGGTGAACCCTTGGCCGGTCGCGCCACCGCTGACTGGGGCGACGTGCCCGTCGGTCTCCTATCCCGGCGCGAGGGTCAGGTGGCTTGGGAGGTGCAGGTCGACGACGCGGGTGCGGCGGTGGAGGTCGTCGCCAAGTCGGCCGAAACCCCCTATCGGTTACTCGGCGAACCGGACGGCTATCTCGCGTTCGACCTAGTCTCGCCGGAATGGCCGCTGCCCCTAGTGGCCGGGAACCTGAAACGAAGGGGAGCGGATTGGGTCGGGGCCGTGCGACTCGGAGACAACGCGGCTAAGAGGCTGCGGCGGCTCGTCGAAGACGGTGCCACCTTCGATGTGCGGGTGCGCTCCGGGGATCCGCAGCCGATGCCGAATCCGATCTCCGCAGAGGCTCGGCGGTGGACGTCGCGGGCGGTGTTCGCGCTGCGGCTCGGTTATGTCCTCGCGGATGAACATCGGCTGCCGGCGGCGTCCGAGTCGCTGGGGCGCGCCAGCAGCCTGTGGGAACTGGCCGACGACCAACCGGAGCTGGAGGCCACCCGGGAGCTGATGCGGCGCGCGGAGGCGTTGTCGGAGAGCTGGGGCGAGACGCTGACGGTGGCCGAGTCGGTGCTGATCGACGGCTGACGGTATCGGGCGGGGCGAGGATAACCTCCAGAAAAGGATTCTTAGCCCCGTCGGGCACCGCAACGTTTAGGCATGTCTAAGGGGTCGATGCGGTCAGGCATCGGCCCCTTAGAGCTATTTTGCGTTAGTTTCTTATCAGAACATGAGCCACATGGTGAGCACCTCCTTGGTAGTTGTGGTCTTTTCTGGTCGCTAGCCCTGGCTTACCCCCGAGGGCTTCGCGCGACCCAGGTGTTCGTGCGGTGACTCAGAACATCAGCCACATGGTGTTCACTTCCTTTCTTGGCGGTTCGTCTTGCCCTTAATACGCATCCAAAGTTCGACTCCCAGCAGGCGAGTCCTGGAGCCGTCCGCCTCGCCGAGTTCGGGTTCATGGGGCCTGCCTCCTGTTCCGTGCTGCGAGTCTCTTCGTGAGCAATGCGCATCCGAACTTGGGGGTGTCGTGGAACCGATGTGACTGCATCTGACGAACCTGCCTTCCTCGTTGCGAATGCCGTTGAAAGAAATATGCATTCTGAATAAGAGGGTGGTCTATGGGGTGGAGTCCCCTCCCCATTTTTGAATATGGGGAGAAGTCCCCATGGGTTGGTTTGTTGTCATGATCACGGCGTTGTTAAAGGGGTCGACGTGATGAGCGTCGACCCCTTAGAGCTATTCCTGCACCAGAAGCTCAACGTGTCAGAACATGAGCCACATGGTGATCACCTCCTAAGAAACTGGATTGGTGAGGGTGCGGCGCCACCTGTGGTGGCGTCGCGAGCTAGGTCAGAACATGAGCCACATGGTGTTCACTCCCTTTCTGCTGGTAGCTGCTGCCGTGATTACGCATCCGAAGTCCCCGCGTCGCCAGGAGGCCGGGATCATGTGCTCCGCCTCCTGTTCGATCGAAGGAACCTGTTCACCCCCAATGCGCATCCGAACCGCGCCGTTCGCTGCTCCCCGCCCCAACCCGCGCCGCCCCCAGAGCCCCGGTCCTTCGCGGTATGTCATTTTGGTGGGTTGTCGTGCGGGTTTTCGTAGTTTCCCTTCACCAGTCCTCGTGGCGTTGAACCCTTCAGCCGGTGCCGCCCGGCCCGCCACCGTGGAACGCCCGCAAACCCCCGCCCGGCAGGAGGCTTGCGGCGCTTCGTAGCGACCGCCGTGGCGCTGTCCCTTACCCCTAGAATCGCACGGGCGTATTATTAGGTTATGTCTGGTAGCAGTGCATTGGCTGAGCGGTCGACGCCCGGGGGTGTATCGCCGTGCTGGTTAGACGCGTGTGGAGGTGTGGGAGGCTGCGGTCGAGCAGGCTCATGTGTTGGCTGGCCGGTTGGTGGTGGTGCGGGCTGATTTGGTGGCTTTCGCCCACGACCTGGCGGCTTCGGAAGCGTGGGTGGGTGATGGGATTGCTTCGTGGAGCATTAGATGCAGGTCTTCCTGGGCCTGTCTCCGGCTAACGCGAAAGCATTGACGACGGTGGCGAAACGCTCCAGCGACCTCCCGGAGGTTGTCGGCAAGCTCTGTCAGGGCAGGATTGGTTTGGGTCAGGCGGCGGTGGTTGCGCAGCACACGCCGGCGGAGTATTCGGCCACTGTGGCCGGGGTCGCCGAGAACGCGACCGTCAACCAGCTACGCCGCACCCTCAAGCGCTACCACTACCTCGAAGCGAAACACCCCAACGGCACCGACGGCGGCGACAACGAACCCGACGAGGCCCCGGAGGATCAAGCGGCGAAGCTCTCGTTCCACAAAACCCTCGATCGGTTCGAGCTACGGTTCTCCGCCCCCGCCGTCGACGTCGACGGTGCTGTGGTGGAGGCCGCGATCCGGGAAGCCAAAGACGCCCTCTTCACCGCAGGGGATACGGATGCGACCCTGGCCGACGGCCTCCTAGAAGTCACAAACCGCTCCCTCCACGCAGGGTCCTCGACCGGGAGGCGGGAGCACTACCGGATCCTGCTCCCGCCTCGACACTGGCGGTAATGGTTGGTTGGGCAAACAAGGCGCCATCCCCCGGCAGCTACTCGACGAGTTCACCTGCGACGGCCTCATCCAGCCCCTATGGGAAACCAACGCCCTACCCGGTCAGCGTCGGACGCACCCAACGCATCGTCCCTTTGCGTACCCGCCGCCTGATCGAGGACCGGGACCGCGGCTGCCGGTATCCGGGCTGCCCGGTCACCGGGTTTCTCGAGAATCATCACAGCCAGCACTGGAGCCAAGACGGCACCACCAACACCGACTCACTCATCTCCCTATGTCCCAGACATCATCGAGAACACCATCAAGGGGAATACACCATCACCGGCAACCCCAACCGACCCGACGGGCTGGTCTTCCGAAGCTGCAACGGCTGGCGCATCGGCGCTTATCCCGACGCCACCGCCCAAGCCACCACCACC
>CAMCJC010000118.1 GCA_945875065.1 uncultured Propionibacteriaceae bacterium
CCGGCGACCGTGGTTAACGGCTACGGTCGCTTTGACGGTCCCGGCAGGGTCGCCGTCGACGGCACCACTTACACCGCCACCCACGTGATCCTCGCCACCGGCTCCGTCCCGGTAATGCCCCCCATCCCGGGTGCGAAGGACAATCCGAAGGTCATCGACTCCACCGGTGCCTTGTCGCTCCCGGAAATCCCGAAGCGCTTGGCCGTCATCGGCGGCGGCGTCATCGGCGTTGAGTTCGCCTCCTTGTACTCGATGCTCGGCACCGAGGTCACCGTTGTTGAGATGCTGCCGGAGATCATCCCGTTCGCCGATGATGACGTGGCCGCCCAACTCCGCAAGGCCCTCGATAAAGTGACGTTCAAGCTCAACTGCCGCGTTACCGGCATCGATGGTGGCACCGTCCGCTGGACCACCGCCGACGGTGCCGAGGAGAGCGTCGACGCCGACTATGTGCTGATGGCCGTCGGTCGCCGTCCCGCCGTCGACGGCTGGGGCGCCGCCGAGTCTGGCCTCGAATACAGCGGCAAGGGCGTCGTCGTCGACGACCGGATGCGCACCAACCTGCCCGGCGTCTGGGCGATCGGCGACGTCACCGGCCGCTCCCTGCTGGCCCACGCCGCCTACCGCATGGGCGAGGTCGCGGCAGCGAACATCATCGACCCCGAGGCCCACCGCCGCGGCGAGGTCATGCGCTGGCACACCGTCCCGTGGGCCGTCTACACCGCGCCCGAGTGCGCCGGTATCGGAATGACCGAGGCGGCCGCCAAGAAACAGGGCCGCAATGTCCTCACATCGTCGGTGCCCGGCTACATGTCTGGCCGATTCCTGGCCGAAAACGGCCTCAAAGCCCCGGCGGTTGCGAAGCTCGTCCTCGACGCCGAGACCCGTCAGGTCCTAGGCATCCACGTCCTCGGCCCGTACGCCGCCGAGATGATCTGGGGCGCCTCCGCGGTGCTTGAGACCGAACTCGACCTCACCGACCTGCGCCAGCTCGTCTTCCCCCACCCCACCGTCAGCGAACTCATCCGCGAAGCAGCCTGGGCTGCCAAGGCCTGAGCGAAGAGAGAAAGAACACCATGACCCGCTCATTGATCGTCAACCCCAAGGACGTCCGCGCTAAGGGCAGCATCACCGCCCCCGAGGTGCCCGTCAACGCCTACCAGAGCGATTTCAAGGCCGAACTGAAGCGCTACGGCAAGCAGGGCCTCATCGACATCCTGCACGACATGATCGCCGTGCGGAGCTTCGAGACGATGCTCAACTCGATCAAGACCACCGGCGCGTGGAACGGCGTCGAGTACAACCACCGCGGCCCCGCGCACCTCAGCATCGGCCAGGAGTCAGCCGTCGTTGGACAGGCGTCGCAGCTGGAGGTCGACGACTTCGTCTTCGGCTCCCACCGCAGCCACGGCGAGATCCTCGCCAAGTGCTTCTCGGCCGCCCGCAAGCTCGATGAGGCGCGTCTCGAGGAGATCATGAAGACCTTCCTCGACGGCGAGACCCTGGCCTTCGCGGAACAGGTATCAAAGGAGGACCTGGCTGACGTCGCCGAGAACTTCATCCTCTACGGCGCCGTCGCCGAGACATTCGCCCGCAAGGCCGGCTTCAACCGCGGCCTCGGCGGTTCGATGCACGCGTTCTTCACCCCGTTCGGCTCAATGCCGAACAACGCCATCGTCGGCGGCTCCGCCGATATCGCCACTGGCTCGGCCCTGTTCAAGCGCATCAACCGCAAACCCGGCATCGTCATCGCGAACATCGGCGACGCGTCGATGGGCTGCGGCCCCGTGTGGGAGGCAATGATGATGGCGGCCATGGACCAGTACCGGACACTGTGGAAGGACGGTATCGAGGGCAACCCGCCAATCTGGTACAACTTCTTCAACAACTTCTACGGCATGGGCGGCCAGACTTCCGGCGAGACCATGGGCTACGACATCCTCGCTCGCGTAGGCATGGGCGTGAACCCGGAGGCGATGCACGCCGAGCGTGTCGACGGCCTCAACCCGCTCGCCGTAGCCGATGCGGTCGCCCGCAAGCGCCAGCTTCTCGAGGAGGGGCGCGGCCCGGTGCTGACCGATACCATCACCTACCGCTTCTCCGGCCACTCGCCGTCGGACGCGTCGTCGTACCGCACCCGTGACGAGGTTGAGTTGTGGGAGGAGCACGACGGCCTCAAGAACTACGCCGAGTACCTCGTTAAGAACAAGGTCCTCGCGCAGGCCGATGTCGATGCCATCCAAGCCAAGTTCGACGAGCGCCTCACCAAGGTCATCGCCCTCGCAACCCGTGACGAAGATCTCAGCCCGCGCGTCCACATGGACTTCATCGACACGGTGATGTACTCCAACGGTAACAAAGAGGCTCTGGCCGAGGGCGAGGCGCAGTTGCTGACGCCACTCGAGGAGAACCCCCGCGTCAAGGCGCTGAAGAACAAGATCCGTACCGCCAAGGACGAAAACGGCAAGCCTGTTTCCAAGAACAAGGCATTCGCCTACCGCGATGCGATCTTCGAGGCCGTCGCGCACCGCTTCGCCACCGACCCGACGATGGCCGGCTGGGGTGAGGAGAACCGCGACTGGGGCGGCGCGTTCGCCGTCTACCGCGGCCTGACCGAGCTGTTGCCGTACCACCGCCTGTTCAACTCCCCGATCTCGGAGGCCGCCATCGTGGGTGCCGGCGTCGGCTACGCCCTTTCCGGTGGCCGCGCGATCGTCGAGCTGATGTACTGCGACTTCCTGGGCCGCGCGGGGGATGAGATTTTCAACCAGGCCGCGAAGTGGCAGTCGATGTCCGCCGGCCTGCTGGAGATGCCGCTGGTGATGCGGGTCTCGGTCGGCAACAAGTACGGTGCCCAGCATTCGCAGGACTGGTCGGCGTTGTGCGCGCACATGCCCGGCCTGAAGGTCTACTACCCGGCCACCCCGTACGACGCCAAGGGCATGATGAACCTCGCGCTGCGCGGCACCGATCCGGTGGTCTTCTTCGAGTCGCAGCTGCTGTACGACAAGGCCGAAGAGTTCGAGCCCGGCGGTGTCCCGGAGGGCTACTACGAGGTTCCCGAGGGCGAGCCGGTGATCCGCCGCGAGGGCAGCGACGTCACCATCGCGACGCTCGGCGCCACCTTGTACCGCGCCCTTGAGGCCGCCGACATCCTCCAAGCCAAGTACGGCCTGTCCGCCGAGGTCATCGACCTGCGGTTCGTCGCCCCGCTTAACCTCGACCTCCTCGTCGAGTCGGTTAAGAAGACCGGACGTCTGGTCCTCAGCTCCGATGCGGTCGAGCGTGGCTCGTTCCTCCACGACGTCGCCAGCAAGGTTCAGACCCTCGCGTTCGACCATCTCGACGCCCCGGTCACCGTCGTCGGCTCCCGCAACGCGATCACCCCCGCCGCCGAGCTGGAGAAGGAGTTCTTCCCGCAGCCCGAATGGATCATCGACGCCATCCACGAGCGAGTTCTGCCGCTGCCCGGCCACGTAGCCGTCAGCAACCAGACCGCAGCCGAGATCGCCCGCCGCTCCCGCACGGGCCTGTGATCCCATCCGCCGGGCGGGCAACACACTCCCGCCCGGCGGTTTACTCCACAAGGAACCCAATGAACGCCATCAACGACCCTGGCCTTTCTAAAGTAGAACGCCTGGATCTGGTCCGTGCCGCCGTGACCACGGAGACCTTCCCCGACTGGGTGGTCGAGTCCAACAACCACATCCACACCTGCTACTCGTTCAGCCCCTACACCCCGGCTGGTGCCGCGCTGGGGGCGCGGCGCGCGGGCCTTCGCGTCGTCGGTTCCGTCGACCACGACTCCATCGCCGCCGCCGACGAGATGACCGAAGCGACCCGCATCCTCGGCATGGGATCGGTGACCGGCTTCGAATGCCGCGCCTTCTTCGGCGACGGTTTCGAGGACCGAAAGCTGAACAACCCCGACTCCAAGGGCATCGCCTACATGACCGTTCAGGCCGTGCCCGCGCCGGCTCGCCCACGGGTCGAGGCGTGGCTCGCCCCGAAGCGTGCCGCCCGCCTGGAGCGCACCCTTAAGATGGCCGAAGCCGCCAACGAGATTCTCGCCGGCCTCGGCCTAGCCCGGTTCGACCCACAGGCCGACATGGTCGACCGCAGCCGGTACGCGGCTGGCGGTGGCATCACTGAACGCCACCTGTTGGCGGCGATGGCTGACGCCCTCATCCTCGGTTTCGGTCGGGGTGAGGCCCTGGTCAAGGGACTACAGGGCATGGGCATCGACGTCCCCGCGAAACTCGCAGGCGTCCTGGGCGATGCCGACAACCCGTATCTGACCTTCGACCTCCTCGGTCTGTTGAAGGCCGAATACCTGGAGCGCATCTACATCCAGCCGACGACCGAATGCCCTAAGGCTACGGAAGTCGTCGCCTTGGCCGACTCGGTCGGCGCTATCGCCACCTATGCCTACCTCGGCGATGTCTCCGCGTCCCCGACGGGCGACAAGAAAGCCGAGAAGTTCGAGGACGACTTCCTGGACGACTTGTTCGTAGCCATGGCTGACCGTGGTCTGCGCGCGGTCACCTACATGCCGCCCCGTAACACCCCCGAGCAGATCGCCCGCATTCACGACCTCGCCGTCCGCCACGGCATGCTCGAGATCTCCGGTGTCGATATCAACACCCCGCGCCAGCAGTTCAACTGCCCCGAGCTCCGCGACCCGAAGCTCGCGAACCTCAACGAGGCCACCTGGGCGCTCGTCGCCCACGAGGCCCTCGCCTCTGTCGACCCTGATGTTCACCTCCTCGGCGACGGTCGCCCCACCCCTGACCAGCTCGCACGGCGCATCGCCGCCTTCGCCCCGCTCGGCCGGCAGCTGGCCGATGGCGCGGACCCCAGCAAAGTAAAGGAACTCCTATGAGCAACGCTGTGCGCGTTCGCGGCCTTTTCCTCGATGCCCTCAACCGGCCCGTAATCGTCCGCCCCACGAATGAGGCCGCCACGATCGATCTCACCGACGTCGCCGCCGACGTTCAGCTGCCAGCCGTCGTCTCCATCAACGATGAGCGCTTCCAGGTCAGTGCTACCCCGCGCGGTGAGCGTGAGATCAGCGGCCGGGTCGCCCTGGTCACGGGCGGCGCCCAAGGCTTCGGCGCGGAGATCGCCAAAGGCTTGGTCGAGCAGGGCTGCTTCGTCTACATCGCCGACCTCAACGGCGACGGTGCGGCCGCCAAATGCCGCGAACTCGGGGAGGAAGTCACCCACCCGATCACCGTCAACGTCGCCGACGAGGCCTCGGTGGCGGCGATGGCCGAGGAGGTCGCGAAGACCACCGGTGGCCTCGACCTGGTCGTCTCCAACGCCGGTATCGTCCGCGCCGGCTCCGTCCTGGAACAGGATCTAGCCGCGTTCCAGCTGTCCACCGACATCAACTATGTTGCGTTCTTCCTAGTAACCAAGCACCTCGGCGCCCTGCTGGCCCGCCAGCGCGAAGCGGCCCCGAACTGGCTGACCGATATCATCCAGATCAACTCCAAGTCCGGTCTGGTCGGCTCCAACAAGAACGCCGCCTACGCCGGCAGCAAGTTCGGTGGCATCGGCCTGGTGCAGTCGTTCGCGCTTGAGCTGGTCGAGCACGGCGTCAAGGTCAACGCGGTGTGCCCCGGCAATTTCTACGACGGACCCCTATGGTCCGACCCGGACAAGGGCCTGTTCGTGCAGTACCTGAACTCTGGCAAGGTCCCCGGCGCGAAGAGCGTCGAGGACGTCAAGGCGTTCTACGAGGCCAAGGTACCGATGCGCCGCGGCACCACCGGCGTCGACGTCCTGCGCGCCATCTTCTACATCGTCGAACAGGCCTACGAGACCGGCCAGGCCGTGCCGGTCACCGGCGGCCAGGTCATGCTCAGCTCGTAGCCGAAGGAGAGACCCATGAGCGAGATTCCCGTCACCCAGCACGCGATTCAGTTCGTCGGCGTCGACGAGTTCATCGTCAACGACGCCAAGCCCGTCGACCCCGTCGGCGAGCACCAGATGCTCCTGCAGGTCGAGGCCTGCGGCATCTGCTTCAGCGACACCAAGTTGCTGCACGCCTTCGATGGGCACCCGCGCAAGGTCGACATCGTCAGCGGCATCGCTCCCGAGGCCCTCGCCGAGATCCCGAGCTACCGCCCTGGCGGCCAGCCGACGGTGCCCGGCCACGAGCCCGTCTGCCGTATCGTCGCCGCCGGGGAGCAGGTGACGCACTTCAAGGTCGGCGACCGCGTCCTAGTCCAGGCCGACTGGAAGCACCTGCGCACCCCGGCCTCCAACGGCGCCTTCGGGTACAACTTCGAGGGCGCCCTACAGGAATACGTCGTCGTCGACGAGCGGTGCGTTATCGCTCCCGACGGCGAGAAGTTCCTGATCCCCGTCTCCGAGGGCCCGTCTGCGGCGGCCGTCGGCCTCATCGAGCCTTGGGCCACCGTCGAGGGTTCCTACGCGTGGGCCGAGCGGAACCACGTCGCCAAGGACGGTCGAATGCTGGTCGTCGGCGACGGCTCCTACAAGCACCTGTGCGAAGACGGCCCGGCGGAGGTCGTGGAGACCGACGTCGCCCATCTGGCCGAGTTCGAGGGGCAGCACTTCGACGACATCATCTTTTTCGGCGCCGATGCTGATGGGATCGAAGTAGCGGCGAAGCTGCTCGGTCAACGCGGCGTGTTCTGCCTCGTGTTGGGCGGCGGGAGGGTCGAGCGGAAGGTCTCGCTTGACATCGGCCGGGTCCACTACGACTTCATCCGGTTCTGCGGCACCACCGGCTCTGACCCGGCCGACGGGTACGCCTGGATCCCCGCCAACGGCGACCTGCGTGACGGTGACAAGGTCGCGATCATCGGCGCCGCCGGTCCCATGGGCCAGATGCACACCATGCGGGCCGTCACCTCCGGGACGCCCGGAATCACCGTCGCCGGCACCGACCTCAGCGACGACCGTCTCGCGGGTCTTCGGGCCGTCGTCGGACCGGTCGCCGAGGCCAGGGGAGTGCCGCTGGAGATCATCAACACCGGCTCCACCCCGCTGGCTCCCGGCTACACGCACCTGTCGTGCATGGTTCCAGTACCGGCGCTGGTGGCGCAGGCCGTCGACCTCGCCGCCGAGGGCGCCATCGTCAACGCCTTCGCCGGCATCCCCGCCGGCACGTTCGGCGATTTCGATATCCAAGGCATCGTCGAGCGGCGCGTGTTCATGCTCGGCACCTCCGGATCGGATGTCTCCGACATGCGCACCGTGCTGCGGAAGATCGAGGAGGGGATCATCGACACGACGATCTCCCTTGACGCCGTTACCGGCATCGCGGGGTTCGCCGATGCGATCGGCTCGGTCATCAACCGCACCTCGGGAGGAAAGATCATGGTCTTCCCGTCGCTGCATGACCTCGGCCTGATCCGCCTGGCCGAGCTGGAGGACGAGCCCCCGGCGGTGGCGCATGGGACCAG
>CAMCJC010000119.1 GCA_945875065.1 uncultured Propionibacteriaceae bacterium
GGCGAATAGTCATTCTCCAGAACCGGCACCGTCACGATGTCGCCGGCCCGCACTACTCCTTGGTCGGCGACCGCGACCGGCGGCTGCGTCTGCCCCGACGCCTCTCGCGGCACGACTAGGACCTTTGCGCTCGTCGAGCCGAAGCCGTTGCTGACGGTGTACTCGATCGTTTGCGGCTCGGACAGGGCAGAAGTCGCCGAGATGCGTAGGCGGGCGTGCTGAATCACCTCGGCGTTCAGCCCCTCGGCTGAGCCCATCGAGATCCCCTGCACCACCAGGACACCGCCGGTGGGGTCGCGGTCATTGCCAAGAACGTCGAGGACGACGGCCCCATTAGCCGGGAGCAGCGCGAGATCGTTCTCGGCGCGCGGGATCTTCTCCGCCTCCGGGTCGAGCACGTCGACGCGAATGCGGCCCTTCGCGGTGTGTGCACCGTCGCTGATCGCGTAGATGAAAGTGAACGAGCCGGCTTGCGTCGAATTGAACGTGATTCTGCCGGTCTGGTAGTCCGCAGTGGCGGTCAACCCTGAGGGTGCGGGCTGCAGCTCGACGAGCGTCAGCGGATCCGCGTCGGCGTCAGTGTCGTTGAGTAGCGGTTCGAGCGTGATCGTCTCCCCGCGCGACGCGACGAAATGGTCGTTGTTCGCCACAGGCGGCGAGTTCGTAGACGCGGCTACGACCACCACGTCCAGCGGGTCGGACGCGGCGGCCTTGCCGTCGCTGACCGAGACGTTGACTGAGCGACGGCCGGGACCCGCACGGCCCAGATCCTTGATCGCTACGTACCCGTCGGGTCGCCACGACACCTCAAGATCCTGCTCGGTGGCGGCGTTGGCCAGGAAGATCGGATCGCCATCGGGGTCGACCCAGTCGCCCAAGACGGAGTACTCATAGGATGCGCGTTCCGCGACGGTGATGGGGCTCCGCCGCTCGCGCTTGGGCGGCGAGTTCTCGCCGGGAGCCCGAATCTGGACCTTTACCGTCGCGACATTCGACTTGTCGATACCGTCGAACGCGCGATAGCTGAACTGGTATTCGCCGCTCGCCTCCGGGGGCACCTGAATGCGGACCTGACGGCCCTCGTCGGCTGTGGTGATCGCCACGCCTTCGGGAATCGTGCCCGGTTCGATGATGGCGGTCAGGACGTCGCCGTCGGCATCGTTGTCGTTCAAGAGCACTGGCAGCGTGGTAGACGTTCCGGGCCGGGCACCAAGAATGTCGTCCTTGGCCTCCGGCGCATGTTGCTCGTCTGTGAACTCCTTGACCTGCGAGCGGGTGTCGTCGACCTCGTCCTTTTGGACCTGCTTGTCCTCCTGGAGCTGGGTGCGGATCAGCTCCCAGTTATCGACACGCTCCATCCCCTGGAGGGGCAACAGCACTAGGCCGCTGGCGGTGTCGTTGATGGCGACCGCCTTCCGGTTGAATCTGAAGACGGGCTTGGCGGCCTCGGCGATCTCAGCATGCTGCGACTTGGCGAAGTCGCCGTCGTCGCAGTCGCGCAGGTAGTAGCCGCTTCCGGACCACAGACCATGCGCGCACCCGCCGACCTGAATGGGAGCCGCGGGCTTCCCGGCGGGCACGTCGTCCCGGCTGATCTGGCCGCTCTCGATGTTGATCTGCAGGAACGCACCTGCCGTGGCGAGCAGAACTTCCTTCGAATCGCCACTCGGCTGCTGCAAGACAGCGTCGGTGAACAAGTCGCTGGTGATCTTCTTTTCGCCGACGGTCAAGACCCCTTGGTCGAGCACGACGAGACGCCCTCCGAGCGCACTGAGCTGGGCGTTCTCGCTGAGGGCGGCATCCACGGCCTTGCCCTTGTCAGTGACCTCGAAGCCATTTTCACCGGCCGTGACCACGTAGTGCAGGCCTTCTGAGGTCACGACATGGCCGACACCGTCGGTTCCCACGACCACCGAAGGAGTCGAAAGATCCTTGATCAGCGGCACTGCCGTCGAGGAGAACGTGCCAGCCCCAGTGGTGTTCGTCGCCCATACGCGGCCCTCCCCCGAGTCGGCGAACAGGACGGTGTCGCCGTTGTGGGCGACCTTGATGCCGCTGACCTTCGCCTGGCCAGTCGTCGAGACGGTGGCGACATCGACCGGCAGGACGTCGTCCGGCCCAGTAACGAGCACGTTCGCGGCCGACTGGGATACATCGAACTTGCTGGAGGCCGACAGGAACCCGCCGTCAATGGTTCGGGACTCGTAGTTGACATGGCCGACCATCAGGAGGCTCTCGTTGGTGACCCACAGACCGCCGTCGTTGAGGTCCACCTCCGCGGCGGGGAGGCCCTTGTGTGTGAACGCGAGCACGCCAAGGGCCGTGGTTAACAACGCCACCACGGCGGTCTCTACCCGGCTACGCGAAAACACTGCCATCTACTTGTGCCCCGTTCCTCCATTTTCTAGACGCCAAGTCTGTCCCCCTGCGCAGAACCACCACGCGAGCAGCAATTAACCATAGAGGGTGTCGCTCTAGTGTGCATCCTCCTTGCGTCAAGGACCACCTTTCGGTCAGATCTCCTAGACAACCATGAGTCGAGTCTCAAGGGAAGACCCTTGAAAAACCTGGCTGACGCCACCCGCCTAGCATGCGAGAGTGACTGAGTCCCTTAACCGCCGAATCTTAGCCTTGGCGGTCCCCGCGTTCGCGGCGTTGGTGGCACAACCAGCCTTCGTCGCGGCCGACACCGCGATCGTCGGGCATCTCGGCGCCGAACCACTGGCTGGTCTGGGGGTCGGCGCGGCCGTGACCTCGACCCTGGTGGGGCTTTTCGTGTTCCTGGCATACGGATCGACAGCGACCGTCGCACGACTCATGGGGGGCGGCCGGCATCGCCAGGCTCTCGAATCGGGGGTGCAGGCGCTGTGGCTAGGTTTGGCGCTCGGGGTGGCGGTGGCTCTCCTCGGCTGGGCCTTGGCACCTCAACTGGCCGCCTGGCTCGGCGCTTCGGGGGCAGCGCACGGGTATGCCGTCATTTACCTCAGGTGGGCGCTCCCCGGGCTTCCGGGCATGCTGGCGACACTGGCCGCCACGGGGACCTTGCGGGGCCTGGCGAATGCGAGGGCCCCAATGTGGCTGGCGATCGGCGCGGCCCTACTGAACCTGGCAGGGGACGTGCTCCTCGTGATCGGCCTCGGCATGGGCGTCGGTGGTTCGGGCGCAGCCACCGCGGCCGCCGAGACAGCGATGGGTAGCCTCGCGGCCGCACTCGTGTTCCGGGGCGCGGGCCGCCGCGGCGCGGCCCGTCGGCCGAGCCTGCCCGGTATGGCGGCCTCCCTCAGCGTCGGCGTCCCGCTGCTAATCCGCACACTCGCCTTGCGCCTAGCGCTGCTTCTGACGACGTGGTGCGCGGCCCGGTTCGGCACGCTGCCGCTGGCCGCCCACCAGGTGTTGTTCACGGTCTGGAGTTTCATGCAGTTCGCACTCGACGCCGTCGCGATCGCCGGCCAGACCCTGATCGGGCAGGCGCTCGGTGCATCGCGCCCCGAAGAGGCACGGCAGCTGACCCGACGCATGGTTTGGTGGTCGCTAGGCACCGGCATGCTCCTGGGAGCTGCGACGTGCCTGGCACGCGCGCCCCTGGCCGGCCTCTTCACCCCTGACGCCGACGTGCGGGCTCTGGTGGGTTCCGCGCTGCTGCTGGTCGGGGCGTCGCTGCCGGTGGCCGCCTGGGTGACCCTCTTCGACGGTGTGCTCATCGGCGCGGGTGACGGGGCGTACCTGGCGCGCGCGAGCATCCTCACGCTTGCCGGGTACGCCCCGCTGGCGCTGGCCGCCACGTTCTTCTCCAGCGGCCTGTACTGGCTTTGGGCTGCCTTCGCGTTCGGCTTCATGGGCCTTCGCGCCGTCACCCTGTGGTGGCGAGAACGCAGCGACGACTGGCTAGTCGCCGGTTAGACGATCGCGACGCCATCTTCGATCCGATCGAACCGCACGCTCTGGCCGTCATGGATCTGCCCGGACAGCAGGCCGCGCGCCATCGGATCCTCGATCGCCGACTGCACGAGCCGGCGCAACGGCCGGGCACCATAGATTGGGTCGAACCCAGTCTCGCCGAGCCAGTCGCGGGCCGCTTCAGTCAGTTCCACGTTGATACGGCGGGCCGACAGGCGAGAGTTCAGCTTGGCCAGTTGGATGCCGACGATCTGTCCTAGGTCCTCGCGGGTCAGGGGATCGAACATCACCAAGTCGTCGAGTCGGTTCAGGAACTCGGGTCTAAAGGCCTTCTTCACGACCTCCATCACCCGTTCCCTCTTGGTCGGCCCATCCAGTGCAGGATCGGCGAGGAACTGCGAGCCCAGGTTGGATGTCAGGATGAGGATGGTGTTCCGGAAGTCCACCGTGCGCCCCTGACCGTCGGTCAGACGCCCATCGTCGAGAACCTGGAGCAGGATGTTGAACAGGTCGGGGTGCGCCTTCTCGACCTCGTCGAGCAGCACGACCGAGTAGGGCCGACGACGCACGGCCTCGGTAAGTTGACCCCCCTCCTCGTAGCCGACGTACCCGGGCGGGGCACCGACGAGGCGCGCAACCGAGTGCTTCTCCGAGTACTCACTCATGTCGATTCGGATCATGGCGGTCTCGTCGTCGAAGAGGAAGTCCGCCAAGGACTTGGCCAGCTCGGTCTTGCCGACGCCGGTGGGTCCGAGAAACAGGAACGAGCCCGAAGGCCGGTTCGGATCCGAGATGCCCGCGCGGGAGCGGCGCACCGCATCCGAGACTGCCTTGACCGCAGCCACCTGCCCGATCAGGCGCGCCCCGATCCGCTTCTCCATGTGGAGCAGCTTCTCGGACTCGCCCTGCAGCAGGCGCCCAACCGGAATCCCGGTCCAGGCCGCAACGACCTCCGCGATGTCGGTGTCCGAAACCTCGTCGGAGACCATCTTCGTGGCCACATCCTCGGTCTGCTCGGCCTCGGCGAGGCGCTGCTCGATCGCCGGGATCTCCCCGTACAGCAGTTGGGAGGCGCGGGTCAAGTCGCCGGCCCGCTGGGCTTTGTCCGCCTCGATCCGCAGCGCGTCGATCTGCTCCTTCAGGTCACCGACGGCGTTCAGTCCCGATTTCTCTTCCTCCCAGCGGGTTTCCAGGCCCCGCAGCTCCTCCTGGGCGTCCGCCAGCTCCTTCTGAAGGGTGGCGAGGCGCTCACGGGATGCCTCGTCGTCCTCCTTCTTCAGGTGCAGCTCCTGCATGAGCATGCGGTCGACATCACGCCGAAGCATGTCGATCTCTTCCGGCGAGGAGTCGATTTCCATCCGGAGGCGGGAAGCCGCCTCGTCGACGAGGTCGATGGCTTTGTCGGGCAACTGTCGGCTCGTGATGTACCGGTCCGACAGGGCCGCCGCCGCTACTAGCGCCGCGTCCGTGATCCGCACCTTATGGTGCGCCTCGTAGCGCTCACGCAGGCCGCGGAGGATCGCGATGGCATCCTCTACGGTCGGTTCGTCGACGTAGACCTGCTGGAAGCGCCGTTCCAGGGCCGGGTCCTTCTCGACGTGCTCACGGTATTCGTCCAGCGTCGTGGCACCGATCATCCGCAGCTCACCGCGCGCCAGCATCGGCTTGAGCATGTTGCCGGCGTCCATGCCGCCATCGCCACTGGAACCAGCGCCAACGACCGTGTGCAGTTCGTCGATGAAGGTGATGATCTGCCCCTCGGCCTCCTTGATCTCGGTCAGGACAGCCTTCAGACGCTCCTCGAAGTCGCCGCGGTACTTGGCGCCCGCAACCATCGACGTCAGATCCAGCGATACGAGCCTGCGGCCCTTGAGGGAGTCGGGAACGTCCCCCTCCACCAGGCGCAACGCGAGGCCCTCGACGACGGCAGTCTTGCCGACGCCGGGCTCTCCTATCAGCACCGGGTTGTTCTTGGTGCGCCGCGCCAGAACCTGCACGATGCGCCGGATCTCGGCGTCACGCCCGATCACCGGGTCGATCTTGCCGCTGCGAGCCCGTTCGGTCAGGTCCACCGAGTACTTCTCCAAGGCCGACTCGCCGCCCTCCGACTCGGCCGAGTTCACCCGCTTGCCGCCTCGGGCCTCTTGGAACGTGGCCGAGAGTTTCTCGGCGGTGGCGCCAGAGGAGATCAGGATGCCTTGCGCGTCGGATGGAACATCGGCGAGGGCGATCAAGAGGTGTTCGGTAGCTACGAACTGGTCGCCGAGTTCGTCGGCGAGGGTCTCAGCGCGGGCTAGGACCCGAGCGAGCGCCCCGGACATCGAAGGCTGCGCCACCGAGCTGCCCGACGACGAAGGCAGCTTCGCGATCGCAGCCTCCGCCGCGGCATCGACCCGCTCGGGGGCCGCGCCGACGGCGCTGAGCAGCACGCTGACTGTGTTGTCAGGAGTCAACAGCAGGCCGTGTAGCAGGTGCACGGGTTCCGCGGTGGGGTTGCCCGCGGTGAGCGCCAGCCGGACGGCGGCGGTCGCGGCGTCGCGGCTCTTAGTGGTGAGCTTCTCAGTGTTCAAGAGATTCCTCCAGAGTGCGATTCAATAAGTTGAGTCTATCACGCTCAACCCTGATCCCCTGGTCCGAGAACCCGCGATCCGCACCTTCGGCGACATCTTCACCAACCGCGCGCGGGCCGCCGCTCATCGGGGTAATGTCGCTGTCATCGCCGACGTCCAGGTCGATGGATCAAAGGAGTTCCGAAGATGTCCGCCCTGACCGAGAACAGCCTGACCACCAGCATCCCCGTCACAGGTCGAGTACCAACCCACCCCAAGGTCGTCGCCTGGGTCAAGGAGGTGGCCGAACTCACCAACCCCAGAGCGATTCACTTCTGCGACGGATCCCCGGAGGAATACGAACGCCTCGTCGACGAACTCGTCACGACCGGCACCCTCATCCGTCTCAATCCTGAACGCAAGCCCGCCTCCGTCTATGCCCGCACCGACCCTGACGATGTCGCCCGCGTCGAAGACTCGACGTTCATCTGTTCCGTCGACGAGAACGACGCCGGCCCGACCAACCACTGGATGGATCCGAAGCAGATGAAGGCCACCCTGACGCAGCTCTACAACGGCTGCATGGTCGGACGCACCATGTACATCGTCCCGTTCTGCATGGGGCACATCGAGGCCGAAGACCCCAAGTTCGGCGTCGAGATCACCGATTCCGCGTACGTCGTGATCTCCATGGCGATCATGACCCGTATGGGGACCGCCGTCGCCGAGGCCATGGATGCCACCGAAGCGCCGTTCGTGCCGGCCCTGCACTCGGTCGGCATGCCGCTGGTCCCTGGCGTCGTCGACGTACCGTGGCCATGTAACGACATCAAGTACATCGTCCACTTCCCCGAAGAGCGGATGATCTGGAGCTACGGCTCCGGTTACGGCGGCAACTCACTGCTCGGCAAAAAGTGCTACGCCTTGCGCATCGCATCCGTGATGGGGCGCGACGAGGGCTGGCTCGCCGAGCACATGCTGAT
>CAMCJC010000120.1 GCA_945875065.1 uncultured Propionibacteriaceae bacterium
CGAGGAACCCGGATGCGCCCGCCTCAAGGGCTCGGGACAGATACCCGGGGCGCCCGAACGTCGTGACTATCAGACTCCGGCACTTCAGGCCCGACGCGGTGAGCGCCGCGGCCGCCGTGAGTCCGTCGCCGCCGGGCATGTCGATGTCCAGCAGCGCGACGTCGACGTCGTGCTCGCGTGCCGCTGCGACAACCTCCCCACCAGTCCCGACCTGCGCCACGACCTCCAAGTCCGGTTCCAGCCCCAACAGAGTGGCCATTGCGCCTCGGACCAGGGACTGGTCGTCGGCGATTAGCAGGCGGATGGGGCTCACAGCTCGACCTCCAATTCGGTTCCTGGCCCGCCGCCGGGCAGCGGCCGGGGTGCGGGGCTGGTCAGCTCGACGCGACCTCCAGCTGCCTCGACGCGGGCCCGCAGCCCGGTCAGGCCGTTGCCGGGAGCGGCTTCGGAGCCGCGGCCATCGTCGACGACGATCAGCCGGCCGGGGGCGATCTTCACCAACGCGCGGGTCGCGGCGGCATGACGGACGATGTTGGTCGTCGCCTCCCTGAGGGCCCAGGCCAGGAGCTCGCGCTGCGGCAGGGGCACCTCGGCGACATCGATCGTCGCGTCGATGCCGGCGGCCGTGAAGGCGGTGCGCGTCGCCTCGACTTGGCTGGCCAGGTCCGGGGCGCGGAGGCGGGTTACCGTGGCGCGAATATCGGCGAGGGCCTTGCGGGACAGGTCGACGACCTGAGCCAGCTCCTGCTTGGCAGCTTCCGGATCGCGGTCGACGAGCTTGCCCGCGACCTCCGTCTTGAGCGTCAGGACGGTCAGGGAGTGGCCGAGGAGGTCGTGGACGTCGCGGGCGATCTCCTCCCGCTCGGCCAGCGCCGCCTGGGCGCGGGACAGCCGGTAGTGGCGGAGCTCCTGCTCGGCGCCGAGCCGGGAGATGATCACGAAGACGGTCGAGGCGGCGCAGCCGATCGCCGAGAACTTCGCGTCCGGGGCAGGGACCATGGCGACCGCGGCGGTTGCGCCAGCGAGGAGCAGCGTCAGCGGGATGCCGGTCCGCAACCGCGTCGTGAACAGGATCAGGGCCGCGAAATAGGGGGCGAGGCTGACCGCCACCCACGTCGTCGCCACCGCCGTGAGGACGGTGAAGGTGAGCAACCGCAGCATTGGGGCGAGCGGCGGCCAGCGGTACTCGTGGATGGCGACGGCGGGCAGGTCGCTGAGGAACGGCAGCTCGCTGACCTCGTGGATGTAGTCGACCAGGAACCCCAGCAGCCCCACGCTCCCCATGACCTGCGCCCACAGCGGATACGGCGTGGCCCACAGGTAGTAGAGAGGAATCAGCAGGAAGACGACCCAGAAGCTGGAGAACCAGTCGAACTTGCGTTTCACCGACGCGCCATCGCTCGCCTCTGCGATGCCACGCAGATCAGGGCCAACAGCAGCGTCCATGCGATCAGGTTAGTCAGCGGCTGCCACAGCGGCTCGGTGACCTCGCCGTCGCTGGTGATGACGACGTCGCCAAGGAGGGGCCGCAGCGCCAGCATCGCACCGCCGTAGAGGGGCGTGAAGTGGGCGATCTTGAGCAGCACTCCACCGAGCGGCAGGAACACGTTCGACAGGAACCCCCACAGCGACAGCGAAGCGGTGGCGGTGCCAACCGCCTGGTTGCTGCGGAACCACATGCCGACGGCCAGGCCGTACAGCGAGAAGGGCAGCGCCGGCACCAGGCACAGGGCGTACGAGGCCGCCCAGGTCGTCCAGGAGCCGCACCGGGCGCCGGTTAGGGCTCCGGCGGCGAAGATCAAGGTCAGCGGCACCAGCGACGTCACCAGGGCGCAGCCGGCCTTGACCGCGTAGTAGCCACGGAGGCCCCACGGGGTCAACATCATCTGACGCCCCCAGCCGCCGGCCAGCTCGACGGCCGAGCCGCCGGCGATCGCGGTGGCGGACATGGAGACGGAGAACACTGCCATGCAGATCATCGTGTAGGCGGCGACGTTGCCGTTGCCCACCGGCTGGTCGCCGTAGCTCGTCATCGCGCCGAACGTCAGATACAGGCCGAGCGGCAGGAGGATCGTGAAGATGATCGTGTCGGGGTAGAGGATGTTGTTGCGGAACTCGGTTAGCGCGTACGGCAGCAGCCGGGGACGCGCGGTGGTGGTGCTGGCTGGGGCGATGGTGGTCATGGGTTTTCTCCTTATCAGGCGGCATCGACGAGGTCGGCGAACACGTCGTCGAGGCTGAGAGCGACGACCCCGAGGTGGTGGGCCGGGGTGGCGGTCAGCAGCAGGCGGGCGACGTCGTCGGGCTGGGTGGTGCGGATCTCGACGTGCTCGCCGTGGACCTCCGCGCCGCGGATCGTGGAGGCGACAGGGGCCAGCAGGCGGGTGACGTCATCGGTGCGGCAGCCGGGCCAGGTGGCGGTGACTACGGTGCCCTCGCCGAGGGCGCGGACCTCGTCGACGGAGCCGGAGGCGACGATGCGGCCGCGGCTGATGATGAAGATGCGGTCGGCGAAATCGGCGGCCTCTTGCAGGTAGTGGGTGGCGAACAGGACGGCCTTGTCGCCGGCGGCGCGCTCCCGGATGGCGGACCAGAAGTCGCGGCGGGCTGTGACGTCCATGCCGGCGGTGGGTTCGTCGAGGACCATCAGGTCGGGATTGCCGAGCAGCGTCAGGGCTAGTCGTAGGCGTTGCTGCTCGCCGCCGGAGCATTTGGAGACCTTGCGGCCGAGGACTGCGGTGATGCCGGTCAGCTCGACGACCGCGTCGATGTCGCCTCGAGAGCCGCGCATCGCGGCGACGACGTCCACACTCTGGCGGACGGTGTAGTCGGGCAGGAGGCCACCGGCTTGAAGGATCGCGCCGGTGCGCAGGTTGCGGGCGGCCTGTTTCGGTGACAGCCCGAGGACACGGACGGAGCCGGCGTCGGGGGTGGTGAAGCCGAGGACCACATCGAGGGTCGTGGATTTGCCGGCGCCGTTGGGCCCGAGGAAGGCGACGATCTCGCCGGGCTGGACTTGCAGGTCGATGCCGTCGACGGCCCGCACCGACCCGAAGGTCTTGACCAGGCCGGAGACATCGACGGCGGGTTGGAGGTCGTTACTCATGACTTCAGACTCGCCCCGACGAGGCGTTCGTTGCACTGAGTGCTGTCACCGGTTCCGTGTGACGGTTGTCACACTCCGGGCGGCTCCAAGAGTCGACAATCGGGACAGCGCGTCACACGCGGCGGCGAAACGGCCGCTAGGAGGTCGCATGTGACGCGCTGTACTAGAACTCGAAGCCGGCGTCGTGTCCGGCATCGCGCCCGGCGAACCGCGAAGGTCGTTGGGAGGGTTTGAGGTCCCGGCGTTGGGTCGAGGTTTCGAAGCGGCGGCGGGGTCCGGTGGTGTTGGTGAGGAGGTCGTGTTTGGTGGGTCGCGGTGACGGATGACGTTCCTGGGGCGCGCCGCTAGGAGTTGGTGTAGCGGGGCCGATCCTCAGGTGGTCGCCGGAGCGGTGGCCTTGTTGGGTTAGGACGGGTGGTTGTCCTATTTCGGTGGCGTCGAAGCGGCGGTAGGCGTCGATTCTAACCGGGGTGGTGTCGAGGAGGTTTTGGATGGCCTGTCTGGGTTTGGATGAGCCGTCGGCGTTGTAGACGCTGTCGATGACTTCGGTTGGGACGTAGCGTCCCTCGCCTGTTTCGTAGTCGTGTAGGTAGCGTTGGAAAGCGCTTTCTTCGGAGAATGCCTTTTCGGCGTGGATCTCGACGACGCGGACTGAGTACCCCTGGGTGGCGAGTTTTTCCACTAGCGCGCTGGTTTTGGCCGAGTTGGAGCAGACCTGGTCGAGGATTAGGTTGCGGCGCTGTTCGATGGCTGCCTGCTGGCAGCGTTTGGTGATGATGGAGGATTCTTCGTGAACGAGGCTGGCGAAGTCGAGTTTGGAGAAGGTTTCACCTTGGGCTTGTAGTGCTTTGGCTTCGGGTGGTGTGAGGAAGTTTTGTAGGGCGCCGTCTTGTTCGGCGGCCTCGAGGAGTTGTTCTTTAATGGTGTCGGCGTCGATGGTGACGAAGTCGGAGTCCTTTAGGCCGCCAGTGATTTGTTCGTCGCCGGCTTGGAATAGGGCTCGGCGGGCGGAGAACTTACCGGAGCCAGGAGGGCCGGCTAGGAGAATCGCCACCGGTGGTTTTGCCTGGTCTACCGGCGGGTGAGTGTTTAGGGTGCCTTGTACGATGCGATCGTGCAGTTGCCGCCGTTGCCTGGTAGGGGTGCCTTTTTCTGTAAACCATTGATGGTTCGAGATAGAGGCGTTGGGGCCTTTGGGTTCAAGGCTGCCGTGGTCTCTAATTGTCTGGAGGTGTTGGTAGTGTGTGATTATCTGGTGGTGGGTTGTCGTGGTTCAGTCCGTGTGACGCATGGATCGAAGTTGGTCTTCTAGGCTGTCCAGATCGTCGAGGAACTGATCGTCGATCCGGCCGGCGTCGAACCGGTATATCAAGTCATGTGCTGATCCTTCGTCTGGGATGTCGGCAAAGGTTTCTATTTCTGGTGTGGGTGGGATTTGTAGATAGGGGTAGCGGGCGAGGATTTGTAGGGTGGTGTCGCGGGTGATTTTTCCTTCGGTGTAGCGGTCGATGAGTCGTTTGGGGGTCCAGAAGGCTTCGAAGCCGTGTTGGTTGAGGGCGTCGGGGATCCAGTGTTGGAGGAGGGCCTTGACTGTGTCGCGATCGATCTGGTTTTGCCAGGGTTGTTCTGGGTCGTAGGTGCCGGATGTTGCCATGATGCTTCTCCTTTGGGTGCGGCTAGATTTTCACGGTTTTTCTTGTTTGGTAGGTTTTGGGCTTACTGATTGTTGAGGGCTGCTGTCTTTGGTAAGGGTGGGGCAGGGTTGGCCGAGGAATAGATTATGCCTGCGCTTGAAGTTTTCGCCTTAGGTTTGTAGTGCTTTGGCTTCGGGGGGGGTGCGAGGAAGTCTTTTAGATCGCCGATGATTTGTTCGCCGCCGGCTTGGAATAGGGCTCGGCAGGCGGAGGACTTACCGGAGCCGGGAGGGCCCGCAAGTAGGATCGCGACTGGTTGCTGATCGTTACCTGTTGGGGGGAGAAACGTTGATGATTGAGTTGACAATCGCATCATGGAGGTCTTGACCTTCGGGTGTGCGGTCGCCGTTGGAGTAGAACCATGAGGGATTTGAGATCGAAGCATGCTGACCATTGGAAGCGAAAGCTTCGTGGTCTCTCAATTGTTGCAAACAGTGGTAGTGGTTGACAATAGATGGGTTTACTGGGGCCATGTCTAGGCCGTGCCGCCGAGGTGTGGATCGTTCTTGAGTTCCACGACATCCTTGTAGAACGCGGTATCCGACCGCAACTTGCGTGCCCCGCGCCCGACGTCTTCGAATGATCCTTCGTCTGGGATGTCGGCGAAGGTTTCTGTTTCTGGTGTGGGTGGGATTTGTAGGTAGGGGTAGCGGGCGAGGACTTGTAGGGTGGTATCGCGGGTGATTTTTCCTTCGGTGTAGCGGTCGATGAGTCGTTTTGGGGTCCAGAGGGTTTCGAAGCCGTGTTGATTGAGGGCGTCGGGTACCCATTGTTCCAGTAGTGTTTGGACGGTGTTGCGGTCGATTTGGTTTTGCCAGGGTTGTTCTGGGTTATAGGTGCCGGATGTAGCCATGATGCTTCTCCTAGGGGTTGCTACAGGGGGCTTGTTCGACGAAGCGGCGGGGCTTGCACCGTGGACTGCGGTACCTGGTGCTGGTGGGCCGGGGGGAATCGAAGCCTGCCATGTCACCTCGCCCTCCTTGCTCTGCGCCGAGTCTCAGCCTACTGCTCGGACCGGCTAGGCGAAGCTGGTTAAGGCTGGATCGGCCGATTGGATGGTGGATCTGGGCATACGGCCGGCTATCGAATCCATGCCTCGCGGCTCCTATTGGCGAGAATTGTCCATTCGGCGGACAGTGGGTCGTGGCGTGATGGGGGAGGATGAGAGGGTCGAACAACGAAGGAGGCACGATGATCCGTGGAAGTGTGAGTGGTAGGGCGCGCGTAGCGGCCGGGGTGGCGGTGCTGGGGCTGGCGGCATCGACTCTGCTGGGGTGCAGCTCGGGACCCAAGGTCGACGGTACCTACTACAAGAAGGAGGCTAACGGTCGCTCCGATATCCTGGGACAGTTGTTGATCAAGGACGGCAAGCTGACGCATCACGAATACGAGTGCGAGGGGGTCTACGACGAGCCAGACGTCACCAGCACCGGAGAGTTCAACAAGGACCGCACGCAGGTGGTCTGGACGGTGGCCGGGGACGACACGCGGAACGACCGCACTGGGACAGAGACATTCTCCACATCGGACACGTCAGTCACGATCGGGAAGGACATATACCTTCGCGAGGACTCCGAAGCCGGAAAGGCTCTGCTTTCAGAGTTCCAGGGGAAGTGCGCTAAACGCAAGGGATAGGCGCAAACGGATGGCAGCCGGTCCCCGCAGGTACATGGCCTGCGGGGACCACTCATCTTGGCCTACCGCTGCGGTCTGGGCTGGGAGCCGCGCGGCCGCCGCTCCGGCTGTCCCACAGGCGCCTGCGGGGCTTTTGCCGGCTGCCGGTTGCCGCCCTGAGGCTGCCTCGGCTCCGGGGGCTGCTGAGGCTGCCGGGCGGGTTGAGGCTGTCTCGGCTCCGGGGGCTGTTGAGCCTGCCGGGCGGGTTGGGGCTGCTGCGGCTGCTTGGGCGGGTTAGTCGGGCGCGGGTTCTTCTGCAACGGTCGCTCGTTGCCCAGCTGCTTCTGGGGCGCCGAATGCGACAGGATGTTGGTCGGAGCACCCCGGCCTCCGCTCCGAGTGCCCGACCCGCTGGGGAACGCGTGCCCGCTGGAGCCGGATGCTACTGCGTTGGTCGAGCTCTCGACCGCGGCGGGCTCGGAACTGTTGTAGCCGAACTGTGTTCCGTGACCGCTGGAACTCAGCCCGCTGGAACCCGAGCCGCTACCGCTTGCGGCAGCCGAGCTGCTCGTGCTCGAGCCACTGCGGCCCGAGCCGCTAGTGCCGGAACTGGGCCCGCCACCGCCGGAGGCCCCCACTATCCCAGCGCCAGCCTTGCCGCCGTCAGAGACACCCTTGCTGTGGGCCTCGCTCGTGCCGGCTGCCTTGCCGTCGGTGTTGTAACCGAAGCTCCTCAGACCGCCGTTGCCCTTCACCTCGTTGGCGATCTCCTTGTCGGACTGCGAGCTTCCGGGCTTGGAGCCGTTCATACTGAGCGGGCTGCCGTCATCACCGTCGGAGGAACCGGTGCGGGGAGCCTCGTCGCTGCGGTGGCCGCCGCCGTGCGGTCCATCGTCGCCGGGTGGTCCGTCACCGCCGCCACCGTCGCCGGGCGGTCCATCGCCGCCGTTGGGCCCCGG
>CAMCJC010000121.1 GCA_945875065.1 uncultured Propionibacteriaceae bacterium
CGATGCCGGCCTCCAGGAAGGGCTCGCCATAACGGACAAAGCCGAAGCCCGCGTACCAGTCCTCCAAGTAGGCCTGAGCGTGCAGTTCGATCGGAGCGGTACCCAGCTCATCGATGAGCCACCGCATCAGTGCCGACGCGATCCCCTGGCCTCGGTGTGCCGGGTCCGTGGCAACCCGCCCGATGACGAACTCATTACCCTCGCGCAGCACGCGAGCCGTGGCGACGACGTCTCCGTCGACCTCAACCCAAGCCATCTCGACCCCGGGCTCCAGTTCGCGGCCATCGACGTCGGGCTCGGTGACCCGCTGCTCCTCGATGAAGACCCGGCTGCGCAGCCAAAGGATGCGGTAGGCCAGGACTGGGTCAAGCTCGGCGAGCGGCGCGCGACGGATCAGCATGCCCCCAGCCTAGGGAACCCACTGACCCTCATGTCTTAGCCGCGGCGCTCTGGAGCATGTGACGCCCACCATGCCGATTAAAGGCAGACGGTGTAGCACTGCCTCACCGCCTAGCACGTCAATCGCCAACCTGCGCGTCACCTGGAACGCGAAACTGGCGCCCACCTCATCGGGTGAGCGCCAGTTCGGGTTGGTCAGGTCAGATCACTTGAGGATCTTGGTGACGTTACCGGCACCGACGGTGCGGCCGCCCTCACGGATGGCGAACTTGAGGTTCTCCTCCATGGCGATGGGCTTGTTGAGGTGAACGGTCATCTCGGTGTTGTCGCCAGGCATGACCATCTCGGTGCCAGCGGGGAGCTGGACGACGCCGGTCACGTCCGTGGTGCGGAAGTAGAACTGAGGCGAGTAGTTCGAGAAGAACGGCTTGTGACGGCCGCCCTCTTCCTTGTTCAGCACGTAGACCGTGGCCTCGAAGTCCGTGTGCGGGGTGGTCGAACCGGGCTTGATGACGACCATGCCGCGCTCGACGTCTTCCTTCTTGGTGCCGCGGAGCAGCAGGCCGACGTTCTCGCCGGCGCGACCCTCGTCGAGGATCTTGCGGAACATCTCAACACCGGTGACGGTGGTGGACTGCTTCTGGTCACGGATGCCGACGATGTCGACGGTATCGCCGGTCTTGACGATGCCACGCTCGATACGGCCGGTGATGACGGTGCCGCGACCGGTGATCGTGAAGACGTCCTCGACGGGCATCAGGAACGGCTTGTCGGTGTCGCGCTCGGGCTGCGGGATGTACTCGTCAACCGCATCCATGAGCTCGAGGATGGTGCCGGCCCACTTCTCGTCGCCGTTCAGCGCCGGGAAGGCGGCGATGCGGACGATCGGAAGGTTGTCGCCGTCGAACTCCTGGGCGGAAAGGATCTCGCGGAGCTCCATCTCGACGAGGTCGATCAGGTCCGCGTCCTCCTCGGCGATCATGTCGCACTTGTTGAGGGCGACGACGATCGCCGGCACGCCGACCTGGCGGGCCAGCAGGATGTGCTCGTGAGTCTGAGCCATCGGGCCGTCGGTGGCGGCCACGACGAGAATGGCGCCGTCCATCTGGGCCGCACCGGTGATCATGTTCTTGACGTAGTCGGCGTGACCGGGGCAGTCGACGTGGGCGTAGTGACGCTTCTCCGTCTGGTACTCGACGTGCGCGATGGAAATGGTGATACCGCGCTGACGCTCCTCAGGAGCCTTGTCGATGCTGTCGAACGGCGACAGCTCGTTCAGCTCCGGGTACTTGTCATGGAGCACCTTGGTGATCGCCGCGGTCAGAGTGGTCTTGCCGTGGTCGACGTGTCCAATGGTGCCGATGTTGCAGTGCGGCTTAGTCCGCTCAAACTTGGCCTTTGCCACTTAGGGCTCCTTCTGGGTCTCACCACGCACCATGCGTGGCCTTGTTCTGGTGTCCCCCTGAGCAGTCGGGTCACCAGGGGTCCGGCGCCAGAGAGTGTTTCCCGGACGCACACTTGGTTTATGCTATCGGGCCCCGGTTGGAAGTCAAACTCCGGGGCCGGCCCAACTAACTTCCGCACCAATCCAAGTCAGCAGGCGGCCTCGATGAACGACGTGTCCCCCGCCTCTAGCTGCGACAACTGGGCGACACGCTCAGTGTGCCGGCCGCCTTCGAACTGCGTAGTCAGGAACTCCTGGCAAAGCGCCAGCGCGACGTCCGGCCCGACCACCCGGGCACCAAAACACAGGATGTTCGCGTTGTTGTGGGCGCGCGCCATCCGGGCCGAGTAGATCTCGGAAACGCACGCCGCTCGAATCCCCTTGACCTTGTTACAGGCCATAGAGATGCCGAGACCCGAGCCGCAGATCGCGATGCCGAGGTCGAACTCCCCCGCCGCGACCTCCCCCGCCAGGCGCGCGCCCCACGGCGCGTAGTTGGTGCGTGCCGCTGACGCCGGGCCTCGGTCGGTCACGTCGTGCCCTAGCTCGCGCAAGCGAGGGATCAGGTCCACGCGCAGGTCGTGGGCGGCGTGGTCGCTAGTGATGCCGATCTTCATAACTGCACCCTACCCAGATCCGACGAAACCATCTCGGGCATGCCAAAGGCCCGGCCCACCAGGGGACCGGGCCTTTGAGGCAGAGAATCACTCGACGCCGCGGGCCTTCGCGACGATCTCGTCGGCGATGTTCTTCGGGGTCTCGGCGTAGGAATGGAACTCCATCGAGTACGACGCCTGGCCCGAGGTCTTCGAGCGCAGGTCCCCGACGTAACCGAACATCTCCGACAGCGGCACCAAGGCGCGCACGACGCGGTTGCCGTGCAGCTCGTCCATCGACTGGACGTGTCCGCGGCGGGCGTTCAGATCTCCGATCACGGTGCCCAGGTAATCCTCCGGTGTGGTGACCTCGACAGCCATCATCGGCTCCAGGATGGCCGGGTCGGCCTTCCGTGCGGCCTCCTTGAAGGCCTGCGAGCCGGCGAGCTTGAACGCAAGCTCCGAGGAGTCGACATCGTGGTAGGCGCCGTCGGTCAGGGTCACGCGGATGTCCTCAACCGGGTAGCCGGCGAGCACGCCGAACTGCATGGCGTCCTTGATGCCGGCGTCGACGGCCGGGATGTACTCGCGCGGGATGCGGCCGCCGGTGACGGCATTGACGAACTCGTAGCCGGAACCGGGCTCCAGCGGCTCAAGGTCGATGATGACGCGGCCGAACTGGCCGGAGCCGCCGGTCTGCTTCTTGTGCGTGTATTCGACCTTCTCCACCTTGCGGCGCAGGGTCTCGCGGTACGCCACCTGGGGTTTGCCGATGTTCGCCTCGACGCGGAACTCGCGCTTCATACGGTCGATCAGCACCTCGAGGTGAAGCTCGCCCATACCAGCGATGATCGTCTGCCCGGTGTCCTCGTCGGTGTGGACGCGGAACGTCGGGTCCTCCTCGGCGAGCCGCTGGATGGCGACAGACAGCTTCTCCTGGTCCGACTTCGACTTCGGCTCGATCGCCTGCTCGATCACGGGGTTCGGGAACTCCATCGACTCGAGGATGATCGGGTGCTGCGGGTCGCAAAGGGTCTCACCGGTGGTGGTGTCCTTCAGACCCATGACCGCGCAGATCATGCCGGCACCGATCGACTCAATCTCCTCACGCTTGTTCGCGTGCATCTGGTAGATCTTGCCGATCCGTTCCTTCTTGCCTTTGGTGGCGTTCAGGACCTGCGAGCCGGCATTCAGGACACCGGAGTAGACACGGATGAACGTCAGCTTGCCCAGGTGCGGGTCTGCGGCGATCTTGAATGCCAGGATCGACAGCGGCTCGTCCTCCGAAGGCTTGCGCTCCAGGGTGACGGATTCGTCGCCCGGCTTGAAGCCCTGGATGGCCGGAACGTCGAGCGGCGACGGCAGGTAGTCGACAACCGCGTTCAGGACAGCCTGGACACCCTTGTTCTTGAAGGAGGTGCCGCACACGACTGCTGTGAACGCGTTCGCGAGCACGCCGCGGCGGATAGCGGCCTTGATCTGCTCGACGGTGATCGCATCCGGGTCCTCGAGCCACAGCTCCATGAACTCGTCGTCGTGCTCGGCGATGGTCTCGAGCATCTCGGCGCGCGCGGCCTCGGCCTTCTCGACCATGTCCGCTGGGATGTCGGTGATCTCGTAGTCGTTGATGTCCGGCTTGGTCACCTCGACCGGCCAGATGTTCGCCTTCATCGTCACCAGGTCGACCTGGCCGCGGAACTGCGCCTCGGCGCCGATCGGCAGCTGCAGCAGCACCGGCGTGGCGTTGAGGCGCTCGCGGATCGTCTTGACGCAGTGGTCGAACGATGCACCCGTGCGGTCGAGCTTATTGATGTAGCAGATGCGGGGGACGCCGTACTTCGACGCCTGACGCCACACCGTCTGCGACTGCGGCTCCACGCCGGCGACGCCATCGAACACGGCGACCGCGCCGTCGAGAACACGCAGCGAACGCTCCACCTCGACCGTGAAGTCGACGTGGCCGGGGGTGTCGATGATGTTGATCTGGGTGTCGTGCCAGAAGCAGGTGGTGGCGGCGGAGGTGATCGTGATGCCACGCTCCTGCTCCTGCTCCATCCAGTCCATCGTCGCAGCGCCCTCGTGGACCTCACCGATCTTGTACGACTTGCCGGTGTAGAAGAGGATGCGCTCGGTGGTGGTGGTCTTACCGGCGTCGATGTGAGCCATGATGCCGATATTGCGCACCTTGGAGAGGTCAATCTTGGCCACTATCAGTCCTTTGCTGAAATTGGTGGAGTTAGAGGGATCTCAGCCCCGGGATGGCGTCCCAGGGGCTAGAAGATCACCAGCGGTAGTGCGCGAAGGCGCGGTTAGCCTCGGCCATCTTGTGGGTGTCCTCGCGGCGCTTGACGGAGGCGCCAAGGCCATTGGATGCGTCCAGAATCTCGTTCATCAGACGCTCGGTCATCGTCTTCTCGCGGCGTGCGCGGGAGAACGAGACGAGCCAGCGCATCGCGAGCGTCGTCTGGCGGCCGGGCTTGACCTCAATCGGCACCTGGTAGGTGGCGCCGCCGACTCGGCGGGACTTGACCTCAATGGACGGCTTGACATTGTCGAGGGCGCGCTTGAGAGTCTGGACAGGGTCCTGGCCGGTCTTGGCTCGGGTACCTTCGAGCGCGTTGTAAACGATGGACTGGGCGACGGTCTTCTTGCCGTCGAGCAGGATCTTGCTGACCAGCTGGCTCACCAGCGGGGAACCGTAGACCGGGTCAACGAGGATGGGGCGCTTCGGCGCCGGTCCCTTGCGAGGCATTACTTCTCCTTCTTCGCGCCGTAGAGGCTGCGGGCCTGCTGGCGGTTCTTGACACCCTGGGTGTCGAGCGCGCCGCGAATGATCTTGTAGCGGACACCGGGCAGGTCACGCACACGGCCGCCGCGGACGAGCACCATCGAGTGCTCCTGCAGGTTGTGGCCCACACCAGGGATGTAGGCGGTGACTTCGATGCCGGAGGACAGACGCACGCGCGCGACCTTGCGCAGGGCGGAGTTCGGCTTCTTAGGGGTGGTGGTATACACGCGGGTGCAGACGCCACGACGCTGCGGAGAGCCCTTAAGCGCGGGCTTCTTGTTCTTGCTGACCTTGTCGGTGCGGCCCTTGCGGACCAGCTGCTGAATCGTTGGCACCTGTTGGTATCACTTTCGTTATATGTGGACGGGTATCCCTGGCTGGCCGCCTTCTCGACGCGCGGCGCGGGTCACCGTTTCCACACCTGCAGCGCGATTGGTTGCCGTGCGAACTCCGCGTGGGTCCGGGATCACTTCGCAACTCAAGGATCGCCAGGACCGTGCCAGGGCACGCACATGGTGTCCGCACAGGGCGGACACGCGAACAAAGGTTACTCCAGGGGCCTTAGCGGGTCAAAAACAGCGCCCCGAGACGAAAAGGGCGGGGCCCCGAAGGCCCCGCCCCAATCGAGTTAACTCAGCGAATGTCGCCGAAATCGATGTCGTCCAACGGCACGCTCGGCACATCGGCGTCGGTCCCGAACGTGTAGTCGTACGGGTCGTAGCTGATCGTGTAGGCGTTGGACCGCGCCTCCTGCGTCGGCTCGACGCGGATATTGCGGTACCGGTCCAGGCCGGTGCCGGCCGGGATCAGCTTGCCTAGGATGACGTTCTCCTTCAGGCCGACCAGGGTGTCGGACTTGCCCTGGATGGCGGCATCGGTGAGGACCTTCGTCGTCTCCTGGAAGGAGGCCGCCGATAGCCACGAGTCCGTCGCGAGCGACGCCTTCGTGATGCCCATCAGCACCGGGCGACCCTCCGCGGGGCGACCACCCTCGGTCAGGGCCTGGCGGTTCGCCGCCTCGTATACCTGCCGGTCGACGAGCTCGCCCGGCATCATCGTGGTGTCCCCGGAGTCGATGACGGTCACACGCCGCAGCATCTGCCGGATGATGATCTCGATGTGCTTGTCGTGGATCGGGGCGCCCTGCGTCCGGTAGACGCGCTGCACCTCCTCGACCAGGTGCTCCTGCACCTTCCGCAGGCCGCGGACGCGCAGAACGTCCTGGGGATCCATCTGGCCGGCGGTGAGCTGCTGGCCGATCGAGACGTGAACACCGTCGCGAATCGAGATGCGCTCCCCGCTGTGGTCCTCGAACTCGAGGCGCGTGCGCTTGCCCACCGGGTACTCGATGTCCTCGCCACCGTCGTCCCGCACGATTATGATCTTGCGGGAGCGGTCGCCATCCTCAATGCGCACGACGCCGTCGGCCTCGGCGATCGGGGCCTTGCCCTTGGGCTGGCGGGCTTCGAACAGCTCGACGACGCGCGGCAGACCCTGCGTGATGTCGTCACCAGCCACACCACCGGTGTGGAAGGTACGCATCGTCAGCTGGGTGCCGGGTTCGCCGATCGACTGGGCCGCGACGATACCGACGGCCTCGCCGACGTCCACCGTCTTGCCGGAGGCCAGCGACCGGCCGTAACACATCGCGCAGGTGCCGGAAGCGGCCTCACACGTCAGGACCGAGCGGACCTTGACCTGAGTGACGCCGACAGCGATCAAGCGCTCAATCTCGGCGTCGCCGAGGTCGGTACCAGCGGTGATCAGGACATTGCCCTGGGCATCCACGATGTCGGCGGCGGCGGCCCGCGCATACACGGCAGTCTCAACGTCGGCGACCGTCGAGACGACCGCGCCCTCCGAGAAGGGCTCGGCCGGAACCTCGCGGCGCTTGCCCTCCGAGTCGACGACGGTGGTGGTCCAGCGCGCGATCGTCTTGGTCAGGCCGCGTTCGGTGCCGCAGTCCTCCTCGCGGATGATGACATCCTGCGAGACGTCGACGAGCCGGCGGGTCAGGTAACCCGAGTCGGCGGTACGAAGCGCCGTGTCGGCCTGGCCCTTACGTCCGCCGTGGGTGGAGATGAAGTACTCCAGAACCGACAGGCCCTCCCG
>CAMCJC010000122.1 GCA_945875065.1 uncultured Propionibacteriaceae bacterium
GCTGGGTCGCGAGCAGCGCGGCGCGCTCGGGCTGCTTAGCCCGAAGACGATGATCCAAAAGACCCGGGAGCTGTTCGAGGAGTGGGGCATCGAGATCGACCCCCGCGCCCAGATGAAGCACCTGACGGTCGCCAAGCAGCAGATGGTGGAGATCGCGAAGGCGATCAGTTACGACGCGAAGATCATCATCATGGACGAGCCCACCTCGGCCATCCCGGAGCGTGAGGTCGAGCACCTGCACGGCATGATCCGTCGGCTGACCGACTTCGGCGTCGCCATCATCTACATCACCCACAAGATGGACGAGGTCTTCAAGATCTCCGACGACATCACCATCTTCCGCGACGGCAAACACGTCGGGTCCTACCCGGCTAAGGAATTGAACCGCGACAAGCTGATCCAGCTGATGGTCGGCCGCGAGTTGACCGATCTGTTCCCCAAACTCGAGGCGCAGATTGGGGACGTGATTTTGGAGGTCAACGGCCTCAACCGCGGCAAGCTCGTGAAGGATGTCACCTTCCAGTTGCGGCGCGGCGAGATCCTCGGCCTGGCAGGCCTCATGGGCGCGGGCCGCACCGAGGTGTTGGAGACGATCTTCGGTGTCCACCCGGCCGACAGCGGCTCGATCGTCCTCAACGGCAAGCCGCTGCGCATCAAGCAGCCAGCAGATGCCATCAAGGCGGGCATGGCGCTGCTGACCGAGGACCGCAAGCTCGACGGCATCATGGGCGTGCTTTCGGTGGCCGACAACATCACGGTCGCCGCGCTCCCCCGCTACAGCCCCGGCGGTCTGCTCAACGTCAAGGCGCTGCGCACCGACGCCGAGGAGCAGCGCGAGAAGCTGCGAATCAAGACCCCGTCTTTGCGGCAGTTGATCAAGAACCTGTCCGGCGGCAACCAGCAGAAGGCTCTGATCTCTCGCTGGCTGCTGACCCTCCCCGAGGTGCTGATGATCGACGAGCCGACCCGCGGCATCGACGTCGGCGCCAAGTCCGAGATCCACCGCCTGATGTCGATGCTGGCGCAGGAGGGCAAGGCCATCATCATGGTCTCCTCCGAGCTGCCCGAGGTGCTCGGCATGAGCGACCGCATCCTCGTCATGCACGAGGGGCGCGTCTCCGGCGAGCTCTCACGCGACCAGGCCAACCAGGAGTCCGTCATGTATCTGGCCACCGGCGGCGACTCCGTCAGCGAAGGAAACCCCAATGAGTGAATCCAAGACCGCCTCCCGGTCATCGTTCAACTTCCGAGAGGCTCTTAGCACGTATTCGATCGTGCTCATCCTGATCGGGTTCCTGGTTCTGCTGGCTGTTCTCACCGAGGGCCGCTCGCTCAGCCCGCAGAACCTGTTGAACGTCGTCGTGCAGGTCACCCCGATCGGCATCATCGGCCTCGGCATGATGGCCGCCATCATCACAAAGGGCATCGACCTGTCGGTCGGCTCAACCGTCGCCGTCGCGGCCGTCGTCTCGGCCTCGCTGGCCCAGATCCCCGGCGAGAAGACGCTGATCGCCAACCTGCCTGCGCTGCCGGTGTTCGTCTCGATCATCGCTGGCATCGGCGTCGGCACCCTGATTGGTGCGATCGTCGGCTCGCTGGTCGCCATCTTCAAGATCCCGCCGTTCGTCGCGACCCTGGGCATGATGACCGCGGCCCGAGGCATCGCGAACATCTACACCAACGGCCGCCCCGTTACGGGTCTCGCCAAGGGCTACAACGTCATCGGGCAGGAGAGCATCCTCGGCATCCCGATCCCGATCCTGATCCTGGTCGCCTGCACGGTCGTCATGTGGCTGATCTACAACCGCACCCGGTTCGGCCGCCACATCTACGCGATCGGCGGCAACGAGATGGCGGCTAAGGTCTCCGGCATCTCCGTGGCGAAGGCGCACTTCAAGATCTACACGCTGATCGGCATGCTGGCCGGCATCGCGGGCATCATCCTGACCGCCCGCACCGGTTCGGGCGCCCCGTCGCTCGGCAACATCATGGAGCTGGACGTCATCACCGCGACCGTCATCGGCGGCACCTCGTTCAACGGTGGCGTCGGCAAGGTCTGGGGTGTCCTCGTCGGCACCGCGATCATCGGCGTCATCAACAACGGCCTCAGCCTGCTGAACGTCTCCCCGTTCTGGCAGATGGTGGTCAAGGGCGCGATCATCGTAATCGCGATCATCATCGACGAGCGCAAGAACCGTCGCTGATCTGATCACAGACTAGGGCCCGGGCGCTTCGGCGTCCGGGCCCTAGGCGTTGCCCTGATAGGATTGAGACGCCTTGTCGCCAAGGAGGTTCGGTGAAGTCGGAGCATAGGTGGGCCGCATTGGGGGTCCTTGCTGCGGGGCTCGCGATGATCGTGCTCGACGGTACGATAGTCGGGGTTGCGCTGCCGGTCATCATCGACGACCTGCACCTATCGCTATCGGGAGCCGAGTGGGTTAACGCGATCTACGCCGTGGTCTTCGCCGCCTTGCTGATGAGTTTCGGCCGACTCGGGGATGCCGTAGGCCGAAGGGCGCTGTTCGTCGTCGGGGTTGCCATCTTCACCGCCGGCAGCGTCTTGGGGGCCCGGAGTGGGGATGGCAGCGCGCTCATCGTCGCGCGCGCTGTGCAGGGCCTCGGCGGCGCGATGGTGTTGCCAAGCAGCCTGTCGACGGTGAACGCGACGTTCAGAGGCAAGGACCGCGCGGCCGCGTTCGGACTGTGGGGGGCCGTGATGGCCGGGACGGCGGCGATCGGACCGCTGCTGGGCGGCTGGTTCACGACCTCTTTCGCGTGGCAGTGGATCTTCTGGGTCAACGTGCCGATCGGGGTCGCGGTGATCGTCGGCGCATCGGTGTTGGTGCGAGAGACGCGCGATTCGGGCAGCGGCGGGTTCGACTTCCTCGGCGTGGTGTTGAGCAGCCTCGGGTTCGGGGCGCTGGTGTTCGCGATCATCGAGGGTCCGAGCCTAGGATGGTGGTCGCAGGAGTCGACATTCTGGGTCTCCTCGTGGACGTGGCCGCGCGGCTGGCCAGTCTCGCCGGTGCCGGTGGCCCTGGCAGCGGGCCTCGTGCTGCTGGTCGCCTTCGTCGCGACGCAGCAGGCCCGGCTCCGCTCCGGAAAGCCGGCGATCTTGAACCTCGACCTGCTCCGCATTCCCACCTTTTCTTGGGGCAATGCGACGGCGATCGCAGTCGCCGTCGGGGAGTTCGCGCTGGTGTTCGTAGTGCCGCTGTACCTGGTCTCAGTGCTGGGCCTGACGACGATGGGTGCCGGCTGGGTGCTCGCCGGCATGGCGCTGGGGGCGTTCGCCTCGGGCGCGATGGCCCGCCACTTGTCGGCCCGGCTCGGGGCGCCGCGTGTCGTCGTCCTCGGCTTAGGGCTGGAGGTCGCAGGGGTGGCGGCGACGGCCCTGCTGATGTCACCGACCGCCGCGCCGTGGGCGCTGACCCTAACCCTGGCGGTCTACGGCGTCGGCCTCGGCCTGGCGTCGGCGCAGCTGACATCGACGGTGCTCGCCGACGTCCCCACCGAGCAGTCCGGCCAAGGCTCGGCGACGCAGTCGACGGCTCGGCAGATCGGCTCGGCGCTCGGCACAGCCCTATCCGGCAGTGCCCTCGCAGCCGGCCTGGCCTGGTTCCTACCAAAAACCCTCGAGGCCACCGGAGTTCTCCCCGAGGTCTCTATCAACGGCATTACCGAGGCCACGAAGAAATCCGTCGGCGGCTACATCACCAGCTTCCGGACTGAGGTCGCCGCCGGAGTCCACGGCCCCGACGGTTCCAAAGTCCTAGACGCCGTCACGGCCGGCTTCACCCAGGCGGCCCAGCTAGCCCTCTGGGCCGCCGTCGCCTTCCTACTGGTCGGCCTGGCCGGCTCCCTGCGAGTAGCGGCGGTAGCAAGTCGCAAGCACCGATACCCGAAGCCCCATTTTCAGTCGACATCCGAAAGTTAAAGTCCTCGACATCTGAGGCAGAGAGACCTGGCATATCACCATTGCAAACTCGGTGCGATCAACTTTAGGATATCACCCCTTGCCCTCGCGTCACGTGAGCAGGTAGACAGTAAAACACGGGAAACCCCAAGCCCCGAATCAAGCCAATAGGAACACGTTGTCGACACCTCATAAAGGAGGGACCCAATGGAGAATGACACAAATCGCAACAACCCTCGGATTACAAAAGCCGCGCTCGCACGCGTCGGCACCCTCCTCATCTCCGGGCTTCTCACATCGGGAAATGCCGCCGCCCAGACTCCCACTACCCCAGCCTTCCCGGCAGCTGCGGCAACCACGCAGGCTGCCGCACGACTCACAGCAGAGCAGTGGAAACAGATCTCCCAACAAGCGGCGGCCGCAGGCGACATTGAGTCTGCGCTGGCCGCATCCCAAGCCGCTGAGCACTCGGCTCACCCAGCCGCAGAGAGCAACGACTCGTCGAGGCCGGAGATCGCGGGGATCATCGGGCGCATGGCCATCAAGGCCGCTCTCAAGTACGGCGGAGCCGCACTGCCGGAATCCGTGCGTTCTTGGGCAGGAAAGCTGTATGACCTAGTCGATGCAATCGATCTGGCGCTGTCCCAGAGTAGCATCGCTCTGTTCCTAACCAGCCAGGGCATTCCACCGGACCAGGCACTGTACATCGCGCAGTGGCTCTACATTTTCTCCTGATGACCAACCGATCCGAAGGCTCGTTCACAGAGAGTTCGCCGACGCTTCCCGACCCAACGACCCTTCAGGTCGGCTGAGCGCCAATGACCCTTGACTGAACAAGAGTCCCAAAGGGGAAATGCAACACACGCCATCGTTCCTGGTTAACGCGACACCACCAACCCATCCCTTAGACACCTGCCGACCCAAATCTGTCAATCATGAAGTGACTGTCTAAGCATCCTCCGCGAGGTACAGGTTAGCACCCGAATCGGCTTGGCTGCTGGCTAAGCCAACTCGGACAACTGGCGCTAATGATGCCGGAACCAGTTGACGAAACTACCAAGTAGGATCAGGTAATGAATAACAACGCAACGGCAACCACCCCGGGGTTGGTTCTTGCATCCTCGGCACTGATAGTCGTGACCACCTTGGTGCTCAGCCTGCCGATGGCCGTGGCGATCACTGCCGTGGCGCTGGTACCTTGGTTCGGTCACCTGGGCGAGGCAAGGTTCGCTTCGCTGTGGAACCTCGTGTGGCTCTATCCACTCTCGTGGGCGTGGGTGTTTGCCGGCCAAGGACTTATCCAGAACTTCTATCTCCTAAAGTTCCCCATCACCAAGGGCGGCGATCGGATCACTGAGGCGCTGTCGTATCTCGTGTTTTGGCTGATCCTCGCCTTCGCCTATCGCGTGATCTTCACCGACGACCTCGGCACACTCGTCGCTGCCCTACTCTCGGTGCTGGCGATGGTGCCGTTGCTCCGGTGGGCGGCGAAGCGGCAGAGGCCGGCGCGACCGGGCTCGGAGGCACCTACCAGCGGCAACTCTTGACCCTGGCTAGGCTCGGAAGATGAGCGACAACGGCAGGCCTGCCTGGGAGGGCGCGATCATCATGCCGCTTCTTGTGATCGCGCTGATCGCGGTGACGAGCATCCCGCTGGCCACCGCGATCCTCGTCGTCTCGTGGCTGCCTGGGATCGGCGGGCTGGGTCCGTCCGGCTACGCGGGCCTGTTTCATCTGTTCTGGATCTTCCCCGCCATGTGGGTCTACAGCTTTCCCTCGGAGGCGTTCGTGAAGGTCTACGGCCGAACCAAATGGTCCAGGCGGATCAGCGAGTGGACGATGGACGCCCTGTTCCTGCTGCTCCTCGGCCTGGCCCTCCAACTGATCCTCGCCAACCGGTTCGGGTGCCTCGTCGCCGCCCTGCTGTCCGTCACGCTGTTCAAGGTCGCCACCGTCCTCGTCGACCGGCATGAGAAGAACAAGGGCCAGGACGCCGAAGCCGCTTGACCCATCGCGGCTGCGGTGCAATGTCGACGAACCGCGCCACGCGTCACACACGCGCCTGAAACCCCTGCCAGCCGTTGCTTGTGACGCGCTGTACTGCCGTCTCCGTCTCACCGCCACACCGATGAATTGCGTCACGCTATAGATTTTGTAACATTCTCTTATGCGACTGCTCGTGCCACTCGTCCGACGTCTCCACGTCGACCTGCTGCGCCTTGCTAGCGCCTCCATGTGCCGCTGACCCGCACCCCGCGATGCTGCCCGCCCAGGCTCCGCCATACCCATACCCAGCGAAAGTGCGACCTCATGACCACCACCCCTGTGCGCTCGCGCACCCCGAAACCGTCTAGAAGCAACGGCCAGTGGGCCGTCGACGGCCGCGCCCCGCTCAACGCGAACGAGGTTTTCAAGGCCGAGTCCGACATCCTCACCGTCCGCGACCGCATCATCTCGACCTACGCCCGCGACGGCTTCGACTCAATCCCCAGCGACGACCTCCACGGTCGTTTCCGCTGGTGGGGCCTCTACACGCAGCGCAGGCCCGGCATCGACGGCGGCCGCACCGCCCAGCTGGAGCCCCACGAGCTTGAGGACAAGTACTTCATGATGCGGATCCGTCTCGATGGCGGGGCCATCACCCGCGAGCAGATCCGTACCCTCGCCGGCATCTCCCGCGACTTCGGCCGCGGCACCGCCGATATCACCGACCGCCAGAACATCCAGTACCACTGGATTCGGGTCGAGGATGTCCCGACGATCTGGGAGCGCGTCGAGGCCGCTGGCATGCGCACCATCGAGGCGTGCGGTGACTGCCCCCGCGTCATCCTCGGCTCCCCCGTCGCCGGCATCGCGGCCGATGAGCTCATCGACCCGACCCCAGCCATCGACGCGATCACCAGCCGTTTCCTCGGCGACCCTGAACTCGCGAACCTGCCCCGCAAGTTCAAGACCGCCATCACCGGGCATCCCAGTCACGATATCGTCCACGAGATCAACGACATCTCCTTCGTCGCTGTCGAGCACCCCGAACTGGGCATTGGCTACGACCTGTGGGTGGGCGGCGGCCTATCCACCGCGCCCCGCCTCGCCGAACGGCTGGGCGCCTTCGTGCAGCCGGACCAAGTGGCCGACGTCTGGTACGGCGTCATCCGCATCTTCCGCGACTATGGCTACCGCCGCCTCCGCAACAAGGCCCGCCTCAAGTTCCTCCTGAACGACTGGGGCCCGGAGAAGTTCCGCCAAGTGCTGCAGGACGACTACCTGGGCTTCGAGCTTCCCGACGGCCCCGCTGCCCAGCCCAATGGGGCGCCCAGCGACCACATCGGTGTCCACGAACAGGTCGATGGCAACCGCTATATCGGGGCCGCCCCCGTCGTCGGCCGCGTCGGCGGGGAGACCCTGGCCGGGCTGGC
>CAMCJC010000123.1 GCA_945875065.1 uncultured Propionibacteriaceae bacterium
TTCCGGCGCCTCGTCGAGGAGCTCATGACGCTGCTGGCTTACGAGGCGACGCGCGGCGTGCGCGTGATCGAAACCACCGTTGAGACACCCGTCGCCACGACGGTCGGCACCAAGCTCGCGTCACCCGCTCCCCTAGTGGTGCCGATCCTGCGGGCCGGCCTGGGCATGCTAGACGGCATGCTGCGGCTCGTGCCGACCGCGGAGGTCGGGTTTCTCGGCATGATCCGCGACGAGGAGACACTCGAGCCCACGACCTACGCCGAGCGCCTCCCGCAGGACCTGTCGGGCCGGCAGTGCTATGTCCTCGACCCGATGCTCGCCACTGGCGGGTCGCTCGGCGAGGCGGTCAAGTTCCTCGTCGGTCGCGGTGCCGACGACATCACCTGCATCTGCCTCCTGGCAGCCCCCGAGGGCATCGCCCACATTCAGGATCTGCTGGTCGGCCTCGACGTGCCCTGCACCCTCGTCGTCGCCGCCGTCGACGAACGCCTCAACGACAAGGGCTTCATCGTCCCCGGCCTGGGTGATGCCGGCGACCGCCTCTACGGGCTGGCCCACTAATATCGCGCCATGAGAAGGTTCAAGTTCGGGTTGCTGCCCCAGATCCTCGTCGCGATCGCCCTCGGCATCCTGCTCGGCACGGTCATGCCAGGGCCTGGCGTGCGCGTGTTCGCCACGTTCAACATGCTGTTCGGGCAGTTCCTGACCTTCATCATCCCGCTCATCATCCTCGGACTTATTACCCCGGCGATCGCGGAGCTGGGCCGGGGCGCAGGCAAATGGCTGGCGATCACGGCTGGCATCGCGTACACCTCCACGGTGATCGCCGGCCTGCTCGGATACTCCACGTCGATGCTGGTGCTGCCCAAGGTGCTGCCCGCCACGATCGTGCCAGAACTCGCGAACCCCGAGGACGCGTTGCTCGAGCCGTACTTCAAGCTGGAGATCCCGCCGCCGTTCTCGGTCATGACCTCGCTGATCCTCGCGTTCGTGCTGGGGGTGGCGTTGACTTCGATCAAGGGCAATGCCTTACTGCGCGGCTTCACCGAGTTCCGGGAGATCGTCACCCTGGCCATCGCGAAGGTCCTCATCCCACTGCTGCCGCTGTATATCTTCGGCATCTTCCTGAACATGACCAAGGGCGGGCAGGTCGCGGCGGTGATCGCGTCGTTCCTCGGCGTCGTCGTGTTCGTGTTCATCCTGACCTGGCTGATGCTGCTGCTCCAGTACAGCGTCGCCGGGAGCTTGGCCCGCAAGAACCCGTTCCGCCTGCTCGGCACGATGCTGCCGGCCTACGCGACGGCGTTGGGCACGTCGTCGTCTGCCGCGACGATCCCCGTCACCCTCCGTCAGACCATCAAGATGGGCGTGTCCGAGCCTGTCGCATCGTTCGCAATCCCCTTGTGCGCGACGATCCACCTGGCCGGCTCCACCATCAAGCTAACGTGCTTCTCGCTGGCGGTGATGATGCTCTCGGGCATGCCGATCCATACGACGACGATCATCGGCTACATCCTGATGCTCGGCGTCATGATGGTAGCCGCTCCGGGCGTCCCGGGCGGCGCGGTGATGACCGCCACCGCCCTGATGAGTTCGATGCTCGGCTTCAGCGAAGGCCAGGTGGGGCTGATGATCGCGACCTACATAGCCATCGACTCGTTCGGCACCGCCACCAACGTCACCGGCGACGGCGCCATCGCCGTCATCGTCGACAAGCTCATGGGCCGCGGCAAGCAGCCCGCCGAGCTCGCCTAGCCGACCAGCTTGCCCGAGCAGGCGTCGACGACCTCCGCCATCGCCGCCTGATCCTTCTCGGACAGCTTGGACGCGAGTTCGTCCGACTGGTCGGGGCTGAGCCCTGCCTGGATCACGAGCTTCAGCCCCTCGGGGCTGAGCTTGGAGTGCATCTGCTCGGCGTAACAGTCGAGGACCTTGTTCGTGGCAGCCGCGTCCGCCTCGGAAAGCTGGCTGAAGTCGACGGACTTGGCCATCACCTCGCGGAGCTCCCCCTGCGGCGGTTTCCCCGCCCCGCACCCGGAGGCACCAAGGACGACGGCGAGGGCCAGTGCGGCGGAGGTTCGGGCGAGCATACGGGTGTCCTTCCTTCTCGACGCCTCAAATATGTCACGCGTATCAAACCGGCCGCCGCCCAGCACTAGGGCGACGGCCGGTAAGAGGGCTTCGGGTCAGCCGACGGGAGTGAGCTCCGATGCGCAGGCCTTGGTGGCCTCGGTGACGGTCTTCTGGTCCGCTTCGGAGAGCTTGTCTTCGAACGCCTTGGGGTCCGAGAGGTTCGCGGAGGCTTTGATCATCGCCTTCAGGCCGTCGGCGCTGACCTGGTCGTACATCTTGTCGACCGTGCAGTTGACGAACTTCTTGGCCGACTCGGTGGCCTTCGACTTCAACTCGTCGGGGATGTCGACCCCCATCGACGACACGGCCTGATCCATGGCCGACGTGAACGCCTTCTTGACTTCGTCCTTAGACGGCTTGCCCATGCCGCAGGCGGTGGCGCCGAAGGCCACGGTGGCGGCCAGCGCGACGGCGACGGCGGACTTGGCGATACGGGTGAACATGCAGTTTCCTTCCGGTGACTTCAAACTCTGCTGTCCCAAAGCATGTCATGCCCTGGGATCGCCCTGCAGCCCCCTCCTTCAGTAGTAGTAGGGGAAGTCGGTCCAATTTGGGGCGCGGTGCTCCAGGAACGAGTCCCGGCCCTCTACCGCCTCGTCGGTCATGTAGGCCAGGCGCGTCGCCTCGCCGAGGAGGACCTGTTGCCCGACCAGGCCGTCGTCGACGAGGTTGAACGAGTATTTCAGCATCCGCTGCGCGGTCGGGGACTTGCCGCAGATCCTCTTCGCCCACTCCAGCCCGATATCCTCCAGCTCCGCGTGCGGCACAACCTTGTTGACCATTCCCATCTGGTGCGCCTCCTCGGCGTCGTGGACGTCGCCCAGGAAGAAGATCTGGCGGGCGAACTTCTGCCCCACCTGCCGGGCGAGGTACGCGGACCCGAAGCCGCCGTCAAAGGAACCGACGTCGGCGTCGGTCTGCTTGAAGCGCGCATGCTCGGCCGAGGCGATGCTCAGATCCGAAACGACGTGCAGCGAGTGGCCGCCGCCGGCCGCCCACCCGTTCACCAACGCGATCACGACCTTCGGCATGAACCGGATCAACCGCTGTGCCTCGAGGATATGGAGGCGAGCGAGCTTGGCCTTGTCGACGGTGGCAGCGGTTTCGCCGTCGGCGTACTGGTAGCCGGCGCGGCCACGAATGCGCTGGTCGCCGCCGGAGCAGAACGCCCAGCCGCCGTCCTTGGGCGACGGGCCGTTGCCGGTCAGCAAGACGCACCCGATGTCGGAGGAGGTACGGGCGTCCTCGAGGGCCGCGATGAGTTCGTCTACGGTGTGAGGTCTAAAGGCGTTGCGGACCTCGGGGCGGTTGAACGCGATCCGCACGGCGGCGACATCCTTGGCGCGGTGGTAGGTGATATCGGTGAAGTCGAAGCCGGGGACGGTATCCCACAGCCCGGGCCGGAACGGATTCGTCATGGCTCACAGCCTAGGGCCTGTCTGAGACAGGCCCTAGAGCCAGGGCTGCTCCAGGAGGCGACGGGTGCGGTCGGGGAAGTTGGTGATGAGCGCGTCGACGCCGAGGTCGGCCAGGCGTCGCACGTCGGCGTCGTTGTCGACCGTCCACGCCGCGACCTTCACCCCCGCCTCGTGGCACAACCACATGTAGCCCGGCTGCTGCAGCGCGTAGAAGTGCGGGTGGACGCGGCCGGCGCCGAAGAAGTTGGCGTACTTCCAAGGGTCGTAGAGGCCATCGGAATACAGGAGCGCGATCCTCTCGGGCGCGACGCGGCCGCGCAGGTTCGCCAGTGAGAAGTGGTTGAACGACGAGAAGACCACCCGGTCGGTCAGCCCGGCCTCCTGGACCTGGTTCAGGACGTCGTTCTCGATCCCGGGGTACAGCTCGATGGTGTTCTTCAGTTCGATGTTGATGTCAACGCCCTCGGGGGCGAGGAGATCGAGGACCTCGCGGAGCGTTGGGATCTGGACGGTCCGCAGCCCGACGAAGCCATTGCTGAAGTTGAGGCGCCGCAGTTCCTCGAGGGTAAGGTCGACGACGCGGCCGAAGCCGTTGGAGGTGCGATTTACGGTCTCATCGTGGATGACGACCAGGTGCCCGTCTTGGGTGCGCTGCACGTCGAACTCCACGCCGTCGGCGCCCATCTCAACCGCCTGGCGGATGGCGGGTATGGTGTTCTCGGGTGCGTAGGCCGATGCTCCCCGGTGAGCCCAGATGGCAGTCATGATCCTCCTCAGCCTGCATCCTAGCCCCAATCCCATCCCGACTAGGGGTTCAAGCCGGAATCCGCGCGTCGACGAATTGTGCAGAGAAATGACACAGTTTGGCGTCCCCACTGGAGGTTCGGCCAGACGGTGTCCTACTATCGTCCATGTTAACGCTAACTCTGGTTCCAGACGGCAGGGCGTCGAAGCCCTGAGGGACCTCATACGACAAAGGAGTACGCATGAAACTGCGACGCGCAGCAGCCGCCGTGCTGTGTGCCACCCTCGCGCTCGGCGTCGGCGCCTGCTCTGGCAAGCAGTCGGAGGAGAGCAAGGCCGCCCAGGTGAGTGCCATGTACACGTGGGTCTCGAGCGAGTCGGACCGCGAGCAGTGGGAGACGTTCGTCAAGGGAGTCCAGGAGACCGACAAGAACTTCAAGCTCACGATCGACGGCCCGAGCTTCCAGGACTACTGGACCAAGGTCAAGACCCGCATGAACGAGAAGGACGCGCCGTGCATCATCACCACGCAGGCGGCCCGCGCCCAGGAGCTCGGTAGTCTCCTCGCGCCCCTCGACGACCTCGCCAAGGAAGCCGGCGTCGACCTGACCAAGTACAACTCGGCCATGATGCAGGGCATGACCGTCGAGGGCACCGTCCGCGCGATCCCCTACGACGCCGAGCCGATGGTCCTGTTCTACAACCGCGCCATGTTCGCCGAAGCCGGGCTGCCCGAGCCGGGTCTGAACTACACCACCGATCAGTTCCTCTCCGACGCCAAGGCCCTGACCAAGGATGGCGTCCAGGGCTTCGCGATCGCCCCGGACCCGCTGTACCCGTACCTACCGTTCGCCTTCGCCAACGGCAACACCCCCGTCAAAGACGGTGCGCTCAACCTGACCGACTCGAACCTCGTATCCGACGTCCAGTGGGTGTTCGATCTGGCCGCCAAGGAGGGCGTCGCGACCGCCCCGAACCCGGCCGATCCGACGGACGTCCCGATGCAGGGCTTCCAGGCCAAGAAGGTCGCGATGGTCATCGAGGGCCCGTGGTTCTACTCGACGATCCGCAAGGGTATGGAGTCCGACGTCGGCGTCGCGGTGATCCCGTCGAAGAACGGCAAGCCGGTCGGCATGATCCAGGGCTCCGGCTTCGGTATCTCCGCCAAGTGCCCCGACAAGAAGGCCGCCTTCCAGAACATCATGAAGATGACCACCCCCGAGGTGCTGTCCTACGTCGGCAAGAACCGCGGCACCGTCCCGGCCATGGAGTCCGCGATGGCCGGCTGGGCCGACGGCAAGCCCGAGGCCGACGCCGCCGTCATGAACGCGCTGCTCGTCAACGGCCAGCCGCTGGTCACGACGCCGACCTGGAACGAGGTCGTCACCAAGTTCACGCAGTACGCCCCGGAGGGCGCGCGCGGCGGCCGCACCGCCGAGCAGATCCTCGGCGACATCGCCAGTTCCGTGAAGTGATCCCATGAGTGCGCTGGCCTCGCCGCCAGCCCTTACCGAACGTGTGAAGAAGGCCAGGAAGCCTGGCATGAACCAAAGGCTCCTGGCCTTCTTCCACCTCGCACCGGGCATGAGCGGCTTCCTGATCTTCATGGTCGTGCCTCTGGTGGCCTCGTTCGTCATCAGCTTCTACAACTGGCCCCTGAACGGGGAACCGGAGTTCACCGGCGTCGAGAACTACGCCCGGCTGCTCACCAGACAGGATCCGGCGTTCTACACCGTGTTGTTCAACACGTTCGTGTTCGCCGTCGGCTACACGGCCGCGAACCTGATCCTTTCCACGGCAATCGCCGTCTGGCTGCATTCGCTGCCGGACTGGGCCCCGTTCTTCAGGGTCCTGTTCTTCGTGCCCGTCGTCACGCCGATGGTCGCCAACGCGCTGATCTGGCGGGTCATACTCGACGACGACGGCGTCATCAACGGGGCGCTCGCCGCGATCGGCATCCAAGGGCCGTCGTGGCTCGGCCACCCGACGTGGGCGATGATCTCGCTGATCATGATGTCGCTGTGGCAGGCGATCGGTTACAACATCGTGGTGCTCGCCGCCGGTCTGAACAATATCAACCCCGCGATCATGGAGGCCGCGAAGATCGACGGCACCACCGCGTGGAGCCGCTTCTGGAAGATCACGTTCCCGATGCTGTCCCCGTCGCTGTTCTTCGCGTCGGTGATGACGGTCATCGGATCGTTCAAGGTGTTCACCCAGCCGTACGTTCTCACCAAAGGCGGACCGGGCGAGTCGACGAACACCTTGGTGCTGCACCTGTACCGCAGCGCGTTCTCGTTCGACAAGCTCGGGCTGGCGTCGTCGCTGGCTTGGGTGCTGTTCGTGATAGTCATGCTCGTGACCGCGGTGCAGTTCGTCGGCCAGAAAAAGTGGGTGAACTATGACTCGTAATCCCAAGACCAAGTGGACAACCATCGCCTCGAAGGCCGGACTGATCGTCGTCGGGGCGCTGTTCATGGCGCCTTTCGTGTGGATGTTTTTCTCGGCTCTAAAGCCCAGTAACCAGGTGCTCGCCTCGGGTGCGGCGCTGCTCGGCGATGAGATCCGATGGGACAACTTCACCGAGGCATTCACGTCGATCCCGTTCGGGCAGATCCTGGTCAACACGTTCGCTTATGCGCTCGCCGGGTGCCTCGTCGTCGTGACGGTGTCGGTGCTGAACGCGTATGCGTTCGCCCGGCTGGAGTTCCCGGGACGCTCGCTGCTGTTCTCGGTGTTCATCGCCACCCTCGTGCTGCCGATCGAGGTTCTTGTCATCCCGCTGTACCTGGGTGCGAATGCCATCGGCGCCACCGACTCTTACGTCGCGGTGGTGCTGCCATTCGCGTTTGGCGCGTTCGGGACGTTCATGCTGCGACAGTTCCTGCTGTCGCTGCCAGGCGACTACGAGGAGGCCGCCCGCATCGACGGCGCCGGCCAGTTCCGCATCCTGCTGCACGTCATCGTGCCGCTGCTGCGCGGACCGATCGCGGTGGTCGCGGCATTCGCTTTCATCGACTACTGGAACGCTTTCCT
>CAMCJC010000124.1 GCA_945875065.1 uncultured Propionibacteriaceae bacterium
GGGGGCGGCCCAACTGTGGTGGGCTGCGGACGCGCTCACCCTCATGGCCAGGTACAACCAAGCCGTCGAAGAGCATCCGCCCCCCAGTTCTGTACGAGCTTCAATGCAGATGGACCGGCTGTTGTCACTCAAGGTCGCTGCCGGGCTTCCCTACACAGCTGCCGATCTGCTGGCCCTACTTGGGCCACGGGTCACGAAGTACGGCCGCATGAACCTTGAACTGGTCCGTAGAGCCGCTGACGTTCTAGTCAACGAAGATACCGAGGGTGTCAGGGTGCGGCGGCTGCGCGAGTGGTCCGAAGACGCCGACCGGCGCCCGTATCAGGTGTATATCGGCTCGTCGGCAGGCTACGAGGCCTCGAAGAAGGTTGGCATACCACACTTCGAGTTCTCGAAGAACACCCCGTGTGTGGATTTTTGCCGCAACCTAGCCCGGGGTGCCGAGAACATGGTGCGTGAAGATGCCGGGTTGCCACGGGTCGGCGAGGGTTGGGTTTCCGAGACCCAACTCTTCCGGGAGCTGACCGCTGCCTTCCCCGACTACGAAGTCCTCCAGCACGCATCACCGCCCTGGTTGGGGCGCCAACACCTCGACGTTTTCATTCCCAAACTTGCGGTTGGCGTCGAGTATCAAGGGATCCAGCACTTCCAGCCTGTTGACTACTTTGGCGGGCAAGAGGCGTTTGATGCCCTGCGGAAGCGGGACATCCGAAAGCGCAGGGCGTGCACCCGGAACGGTGTCCAAGTGGTGGAAGTTACTCCTGGCTACATCCTGGCCGACGTCGTCGCCCAGATTCGAACTCTGGCTAACCTCGGTGCTCCGCAAGCGGCCCGCTCATACCCATCTCCTTCTCAGGAGTGCACGCAGGCCCCATCAGTCGGGTAACCCTGACGCCTGCTGCCCCGTCCATGTCGCATCCTGGTTCCGCGACCCGCTAGACCGCCTTGCGGCGGACCATTTCGGGGACCCAGATGGGGATATACGGCGTCACGCAGCCGCTTGGAGCGTGCTGGTCTTTGAAGACTCCCAGTTCCTCACCTAGCTGTAGGACCCGTTCGCGGTATTCCGCGTGGTAGACCCCGATGTTTCCCAGGCAAGTGTTCATCGCAGCTTGCAGTCTCTCCGGGGCCGCCTGGATGCGCCGGGTGATTTCGTCGATCAGCGCCTCCAGGTCCAGGCCTTCAGGTCGCTTGGCAACGCGGTGGGCCGTCAGCGCCCAGCCCCCCGACTCGACCCTCGCGTCGCCGTCGGTCAGCCAACGCGTGCGCAGCGCCTCGGCGTGGGCCGACTTCAACGCCAGGTACGCGACGAGCCAGTCCGTTTCCTTGTTCGTCACCGCCTCGTGCATCCACCGGTCAAGTTCGTCAACGGTGAAGTTCTTCGGTCGCGCGACCAGCAGCGCGACGAGACGCGCGTTCGGCATCCGCGTCGCCCACAGCGCCCGGGCCAGCTCCGGCTGGGCGCCCAGGCTCTTGGCCAACGCCCGCAGGCGCGTCAGGTTCACCGAGTGAGCGTCGCCATGACGACGGTTGATAGCTAGCGCCTTCTGATCCTCGAGTGCCTCGAGGGACGCAAGAACCTGGGGAACGCTAGGCCGAATCACGCCTGAATACTAAGCGTTAGGCATACTAACTTTCGACTTGGGTCCCCCTTTTGGGCGACACGGGCGTGTCGTTCGATAATTCACCCGTAGCTCCAAGTCGACCTTGTCCGACCCGAACGGATGACACTTATCCCCTCTGGCAAGTCTCTTCGTACCCCCAACCGCTCCTAGAATGGGCGAGTGAGACGTACCTGCGCAGCCGCTGCATGCCTTGCGCTGCTGGTCGCGTGCTCACCGCCGGCCGCACCGTCGTCCTCCCCCGGCCCCAGCGCGAGTTCCTCCAAGCCATCCACAAGCCCGTCGCCGTCACTGCCCGCATCGATGATCCCGTCCAAGGAACTGACCTCCGGCGGTGCCCCCGAGATCCTGCAACGCATGTCGGAGTTGACCGGGGACCGCCCCGCCCTCAAACTCGACGTCTCCTCGGACGAGCTCACGCTCACCTATCTCGGCGAAGACAGCCGCCCCCACGCTCTGCGCTGGCAGAACGGGACGATCAAGGCCGTCGACTCCGATGTCCAATACCTCGACCAGGCGACGTTCCGCACCACCGATTACCCTCTCGCCAAAGTCGGCGAGCTGTTCCGAGTGGCCGAATCCCTCGGCTCAACCGGCTCCGAGAAGGTGCTGCAGATCGTCCAGTACCGCAGCGGCGAGGTGTACATGAGCGTCGCGACGACCCCGGAGACCAAGACCGTCTTCTTCACCAAGGATGGTGACCTGATCCGCACCCTCGGCTTCCGCTCCGTCTCCGACATCGGCACCGGAATCAAGGACGTCGTGGGCGGCGCACGCGATGTAGTCCAGGTCGGTTTCAACACCGACGACGGCTACTGGGCGGACCTGCCACCCACCTCTGGCGTCACCGAACGTCGTGCCCGCACCGGCGCCCTGCCGGTCTTCGTCACTCGGCGAGGAGAGTCGACGGACCGGCCCTCGTTCGATCCGACGAAGATCGACGCCCTCGTTCTCGCCCACGTCATCGAGAACTCCCTTCCCGACCCGGACAAGGCATGCCGGATCGAGATCGACTCGCGGTTCAAGAAGGTCGCACCGACCATCCGCTTCGACTGCGACGGCAAGATCATCTGGACCGATCTCTCCGGCACCAAGTACACCGAAGCAGAACTCAACAAAGTGAGCTAGCCGTCAGCCGAGCAGCCCCATCCGCTCTGCCTCCGCCTGGAGGTGTTCGCGGGCGCTGGGGTGCGCGATCGAGACGACACCAAGCGCTTGGTCCCGCTGCGTCGCCCCGAAGATGCGGGCACTGCCCTGTTCGGTTACGAACCACGCCGGCTGCAGCGACGTCGTCGCCTCGGTCAGTTTCGGCACGATCGTCGACTGCTGTGCCTTCGGATGCCACGACTTCAACGCGATGATCGACTGCCCGCCCGGAGACCCGAGCGCCCCGACGACGAAATCCGCCTGCCCGCCCGTTCCGGAGATTATCCGGTCGTTCACGCGGGTGGCGTTGACCGCGCCGAACAGGTCTACCTGCAGCGCCGTGTTGATGCTGGTCACGGCCGGCTGCTGCGCGATCATGCCCGGGCTGTTCGTCGTCTCGCAGCGCATGAGTCGCAGCTGAGGGTTGTTATCGGCCCACGCATACATCTCTTCAGAGCCGAACGCGAACGTCGCGGTGATCGGGCGGTCGGGGTCGAGGACGCCGGCGCGCGCCAGCTCGAAGAAACCATCGGCCATCAGCTCCGTCCACACCCTCAGGCGTCGGCTGCCGTGCAGAGCGCCTAGGACTGCGCTCGGAAGCGCCCCGATGCCCATCTGAAGGGTGCCGCCGTCGGGGATCATCGTGGCGAGCCGCTCCCCCACCGCCGCCGACTCGTCGTCGATTGGGGTGTGCGGCGCCGTCGGCACCGGCTCGGCGATCTCGACCGCGACGTCGATGTCCTCGACGTCCAGCACGCCATCGCCCTGGATGAACGGCAGGTTCTCGTTGACTTGAGCGACCAGCAGGCCGCCGCGCGCCTTCAGCGCCTCGATCGCGCCGGGCAGGATCTGCACCTCGATCCCGAGGCTGACCTTCCCGTCGAGAACGCGTGAGACCTGCACGGCGACGACGTCTGGCGGCGTGGTCGTGTGAAACAGCTTCGGCGTCACCGATAGGCGCGCCGGGTAGTAGTCGACGCGAGGGTTGCCGCGCAGCCCGGAGCCGACGAACGTCGTCTCGATCCGCACCCCTTCGCGATCCGGCAGCTTACCCAAGCCGTTTACGATGAACAGCCGATACTCGGGCAGGGCTCCGTCGATCAGCTCCAGCAGAGCGCGTGGCGTGCCGAAGCTGCCCTGCGTCACGACGCGCGGATTCCTCGGCAGCGCGGACAGGTGGGAGACGAGTTGTTCGGGGGAAACGATCTTCATGGAACTCACAAATCGGTGGCGGAGAAGGTGTCGCAGGAGGCGGGATTGCCGCTTTCGAATCCGATCCCGAGCCAGCGTTGACGCTGCTCTGAACTGCCGTGAGTCCAGGACTCGGGGTTGACGAACCCGCCCTGCTGCTGCTGGATGTGGTCGTCGCCGACGGAACGGGCCGCGTCGGTGATGCGCATCAAGTCATCCTTGGAGACCGACTTGATGGGCGAGGCCGGGTCTTTGAGGGTGTTGTTGAAGAAGACGCCCGCGTAGCAGTCGGCCTGAAGCTCCAGGCGTACCTGCTGAGACCCGTCGCCGGCATCCCGCTTCACGGACTTCAGGGTGCCGTCGAGATCCTGCACGTGGTGCCCGTACTCATGGGCGACGATGTACAGCTCCGCCGCGTCGCCGCCGGCCGCGCCGAGCTGGTTCAGCAGCTGCCCGACGAACGCATCGTCGATGTAGACGGTCTGGTCGCCGGAGCAGTAGAACGGCCCCATGTTCGACGACGCTGACCCGCATGCCGTCGACACGCCGCCGGAGAACAGCAGCATGTCGGCCTTCTTGTAACCAGAGTGGGCCTGCGACCAGTAGCGCTGCACCGCGGTCTCATAGTTCGCCCAGCGGCAGTCACGGTTCTTCGAGACGTCGACGCCGGCGCAGTTGGTCTCGTAGCCGCCGGGGTTGACCGACGCGCCGACGCCTTGGCCGGTGCCGCCGCCTAGGAGGTCGGTGACGTTGATGCCGAGCCTCGGACCGACGAGCAACGCCAGCAGCAGCACGACGATGCCGCCGAGGCCACCGCCCATCGCCAGCCGGCCGCGACCGAGTCCCCCGAGGCCCCCGCCCCCACCGCTGCTGCCGACCCGGCGGGTGCGCGTGCCGCTGAGATCGGCGTTGTCGCGATACTCCATCACTTCCTCCTGAATCCCTCTCAGAGTATCCGACACCCTCACAGCAAGCCGTGTGCCACGTCCGTCACGGACCGGCAGTATCTTGGCCGGGTGGAGTTCATCGGACTAACCCGCGACGGCGAAACCGCCGCCACCTTCCAGGTCGGGCACGGCTGCGACCCGCTGCTGATGTGCTTCCGGAACAGCTTCGTCGCGGAACGTCCTTTGTGGGCTCGGCTTGGTGAGTGCGATGTCGAGGTCGGTTACCGCGTGCGGCGCGCCCTGCGCGGCGACCGCCCGCCGGTCACACGGCCCGTTCGGCTCGACGACCCCAGCAACCACGCGACGCCCCGGCTCCACCAGCGTGTCGGCGTTTACGCCGTGGTCGTCTCCGACCTAGGCCTGCTGGGCACCGTGAACTCCGTCTCCACTCCCGCGCCCGGTACGTGGACGCTACCCGGAGGTGGGCTCGACGACGGCGAGGCCCCCATCGACGGGCTGCTGCGAGAGCTCCACGAGGAGACGGGGCAGGAGGTCACGCTTCGCGACTTCCTCGGCGTCGAGAGCTACCGTGTCGTGGGGCGCGGCAACGGCGGAGGGCTGGAGGATTTCCACGCCCTGCGCCTGATCTACTCCGCAGAATGCGAAACACCCAGCCAGCCCGTGGTCCACGATCTTGGAGGAACGACGGAGCGGGCCGACTGGGTGCCGATTGCTTCGTGGCGCGAACGCCGATGGACAGGTCCCGCGTGGCGGACGCTTCTAGAGCATCTGTCACGCGTGACCGCTCAGTCCTGCTGGAAGTAGGACAGGATCCGCAGGATCTCGATGTATAGCCAGACCATCGTGACGGTCACGCCGAAGGCGGCGCGCCACGACTCGGTTGCCGGGGCCTGGCTCTCGATGCCGCGCTCAATGTAGTCGAAATCCATGACCAGGTTGAATACGGCGAGGCAGACCGCGAGGACCGAGACGCCGATGGACACCAGGCCGACGCCGCTGCCGATCTCGCGCAGGCCGGTGTTGACGCCCAGCATCGCGAGGACGAAGTTGACGAGCATCACGCCGGCGAAGGCCATGGTGGCGATCGTCACCATCTTGCGGAACTTCGCGTTCACTTGGATGTTGAAGAACTTGTACGCGGCGAGCGTCGCGCCGGCGGTGATGAACGTCGCGAGGACGGCAGACATCACGATGCCCGGGAACAGGAACTCGAAGTACTTCGAGAGCCCGCCGACGAACACGCCCTCGCACACCGCGTACATCGCAACCCAGCCGACGTTTAGGACCCGGCGGAAGCTGACGATCATCGCCGCGGCGAACGACAGGATCCCGCCACCGATCGCGGCGAGTCCGACGAGTTCGACCGGCACGAGCGCGAAAACCGCAGCGGCAACTGCCATGACGATCAGGAGAGAGATCGCGGTCTTGGCTAGGACGTCGTCCATGGTCATCACGCCGCCAGTCGCGGGCATCTGCTGCTGCGGTTGGTAGCCCATCGGGGGCTGGTCGTAGCCGGGCTGCTGTCCGTAGCCAGGCTGCTGCGCGTACGGGTTGAAACCGGGCTGCTGCCCGAAGCTCTGCTGCTGAGCGTACGGGTTAACGCCCGGCTGGAAGTTGAGCCCAGGCTGTTGCTGGTACCCGTAGCCCGCAGGCTTAGCGGGGCGGTTGAACGTCTCACTGCGGGAGAAGATCGGGTTGGCCATACTGTTGCCCTTCACTGTCAATGGCTATCGACACCATTCTAGTGGCCATCCCCAAGCGGCGTCACCAGCCGATAGAACGGCGAGATTTAGTGCCCCCGACGGGATTCGAACCCGCACTGTGGCGGGTTTAAGCCGCCTGCCTCTGCCAGTTGGGCTACGGGGGCCCAATTCAGTTGAGTAACTCCAACGCGATCCCGTCCAGGATGTCCGTCTCGCTCACCAGGACCCGGCCTCCCGGCACGCGCGCGCTGATCTCCTCCAAGATCAAGGCCCCGGCCCCGATCACCCCCGCCCGCAGCGGGTGCATGCACGGCTCTTGCTCGATCTCGGCCGTCGGCACTCGGTTCCAGTGCCACGTCGATGCCGCGATCTGCTCACCGGTGAGGACCGTGCCGTGAACGGCCTCCCTGGAGTACTCGGTCAGCCCCAGGACGCGGGCCGCGACGCTGGTGACCGTCCCCGCGACACCCACCGCCGTGGCGATGCGTGAGAAGTCCGTTCCGGAGCGTTCGAGAAGGTCGCCGGCGAACCGTCTGGCCGCCGTGATCTGGGCCGCGGTCGGCGGGTCGTTGTGGAGGAACCGTTCCTTGAGTCGAACCGCCCCGATGTCGAGGGAGATCGCGTGAGCGATGGCCCCGTCGATCGTCGTCACGAGTTCGGTGGAGCCGCCGCCGATGTCGACGACCAGCACCGGCGACGGCGCCGTCACCCCGGCCAGGAC
>CAMCJC010000125.1 GCA_945875065.1 uncultured Propionibacteriaceae bacterium
CTCCAGCTTCTGGACGGGAGCCACGGGGATCAACTCTCGGTAGTCGACGTTGCCTTCGAGCTTGTCGGAGAACTCCCACAGCCCGATCTCGGCGGCGGGTGGGACCAACTTCATGCCGGTTGCGGCCGCCTCCCGGGCGTATTGAAGCTTCGTGCGGCCCGTGTCGCCGACCGGGTCCTTCATCGACCCGGAGACGTCTAGCAGCACCAGGAAGCGCCCCGGATGCTGGAGACGCTGCCAGGCGCCGTCGAGGGCCTTGCCTAGGTCATCGGTGACGACGATCCCGCTCGCCTGTGGCTCACCGACCGCCTTCAGCATCGTCGATAGCGCCGGATCGGCCGTACCGTCGGCACCCCGCAGGCCGGCCTTCTTCAGCGCTTCTTGACCGGCCGTACCGGCGAGGAAATCACCGAATCCAATGACGTCGGAGCCGGCGTTGGAGGTTGTCAGGTAGCGGAGCTGCGCGGTGATCCCCGTGCCAGCCGGGTAGAACGCCGTCAGCGGGGTTTTCGGGCTCGCCGAGTTGTAGGCGAAGACGCCGTGCTCGTCCATGAGTACCGCAGAGACGGTCTTGGGTAGGTTCCCGGCCTCGTCGGCTTTCCGCAACTCGTTAACGAGCGCAGCCTGGTCCGTCGAGGTCAGCGTGGCTTGCTGGGCCATCCCGAGGAACGGCGCCAAGGCCTGCGGGGCCATCAGGTCTTGGGGCTTGATGTCGGAGGGACTCTTGTTCAGGGCCGCCCCGACGAGACCGAGCCCAAATGCCTTGGTGGCCTGGCATGAGTCCATCGCGACCATGCCGATGTTGAAGCGTCCGAGATCCCCATGCCCGGTGGCATCCCAGTGGGAGCCGTTCGGGAGGGTCTGCATCAGCTGCTTCCAATCCGGAGCCTGTGTCCAGCCAAGTGGCGTTACGAGCGGTTCGGGCACCGCGACGACCCCCACGACTTGCGCGATGGTGCCCTTGTCGGACAACTCCGCGCCCAGGCCGCTGGCCAGTTCGGCGACGCTAGAGCTGCCGATGACCGCCGTCGCGGACTGCACGTCGGCCAGCGAAGCGGGCGTGGTGTAGGTAGTCACGTGTACGGCGCACCGCCCGACCTGGGCGTTGTAGGCATCGGCGACCGCCTGAAGCGTGTCGGCGTGGCTGGCGGCCACGGCGATCGGTGCGCCCTTCCCGGCGCAGTTCTGGCTGCCGCTGGCCGGCGCCGAGGCCTCGGTAGGGCCTGAGGCGGCCGGCGTCGACGTGCGGGGGCGCCACGCGATGCTCAGGAAGATCACCGCGAGGACCATCGCTAGGATCGCTACCAGCCAGATGGGCGACGGTAGCCTGAGACCGCTCGATTCCGCTGCGTGGCGTGGGCCTTGAGTCTCGCCTGCCATGACTTTCCCTCCTGAGGTCACGAGCGTTCGGCTGCCCGTTGTTAGTGCCGGTTGGTTAACACCGGCGTCAAGGACCATTCCACAGGGTGAAAGCTTGTAAGCCCGTCATTGGGCCACCAAAACGCGTGACCTGGGCCGAACGGACGACGTCTCAGCGCTCCTCTCAGGCGCGATACGACTCGGTTTTCAAGGTTTCGATGAAGCGCTCATCGGCTGAATCCGGTCGGGGTGTTGACGACTTTGGAGATGGTCTCGAGCGGCACGCTCGGCGACATCCCGCTTGCTCAACCGGCCCATGTCGGCCTTCTCTTCGGCTGCAAGCCGCTCTAATGCGACCATTCTCGGCGGGCAGACCGGGGTTCACGCCGTTGGTTTGAACGTTTCGACCAGGACGATTTCGCCCGCGGAAACGTGCAGGCCTCTGGACTCTGCCACGACCATTGGGGCCGATCCTAGGCCTAGGCCGGCGTACATGTCCGGGAGGATCGGGCGGTGGCCGCAGATGGCGGTGGGTGCGTCGAGGCGTTTGAGTAGGTCGGCGAGATATTGCCGCACCGCCTTCGGATTTTTCGAACCAGATTCCTCGGTCAGAGCGTCGACCTTTTCTATCTCCAGCCGGGCGGCCTTCGCGTAGGGCTGCAGGGTTTGGACGCAACGCTCCGACGACGAACTCACCAGGCGCTCGATACCGAACGCCGCTAGGAGGTCGGCTAGACGCTTGGCTTGGCGGCGGCCGCGTCCGGAGAGGCGGCGGCGCTGATCGTTGCCGGTCCAGTGCTTACGCTGCATCGCCTTGGCGTGGCGGACGATCAGCAGGACGTTGGTGCGGGGGGCTTCGAGGGCGCGTTCGATGGCGATACGGTCGGTGTCGTAGGTCACCTTCTTCAACGCCTCCGCCGCTGGTACCCACTTGACCGCCGCGACCTCCTCATCCGGCTTGCGACGTCGCTGCCGAACGACGGAGGCTCGCCAGAAGTGCACGACTTTGCGTCCCTCGTCGACTTGGTAGCGGGCGCTGGGCAGCCTCAGGTCGAGGACCGCCTGCACCCCCGTCTCCTCCTGGATCTCCCGCAGCGCTGTCTCGGGCGGCAACTCGCCGGTCTCGCGGTGGCCCTTGGGGAGGGTCCAGTCGCCACCGTAGCGGTTGCGATGGATCAGCAGAACCTCCGGGCCGCCGAGCCGTTCCCGCAGCACGACGCCGCCGGCCGATACGACCTTCGCCTTCTTGCTCACCGCTGCCGCCGACGTCGGGTGAGCCGGATAAGCTCCTCCTGTAGGTCGAGCAAGGGGACGCCTTCGTCGTCGGTGGTGAGTGTGGACCACTTATCGTCGTGCAGCTCCCAGCGGACGGTGCCGCCGTCGAAGGCGAGGCGGAACAACTCGTCGATTTGCGCGATGTGTTGCGGGTTCGCGAGGCCGACAATCGCCTCGACTCGGCGGTCGAGGTTGCGGTGCATCAGGTCCGCCGACCCGATCCCGACGTTCGGCCGGCCACCGTTCTCGAACCAGTAAATGCGGGAATGCTCCAGGAACCGGCCTAGGATCGACCGTACCCGGATGTTCTCGCTGAGTCCCGGCACGCCCGGTCGGATCGTGCAGATTCCTCGGACCCACATGTCGATGGGGACACCAGCCTGCGACGCTCGATACAGCGCGTCGATGACCGCCTCGTCGACGATCGAGTTCACCTTGACGCGGATGCGTGCCGGAAGTCCCGCCTCGTGGTTTCGGATCTCACCTTCAATGCGGGAGATCAGGCCTGCGCGGATGCCGTGCGGCGCGACGAGTAGCCGCCGGTACTCGGTCTGCTGTGTGATGCCGGAGAGGTGGTTGAAGAGGCGGGCGACGTCGTCCGTTATCACTGGGTTCGACGTCAGCAGCCCCATGTCCTCGTACATGCGGGCGGTCTTGGGGTGGTAGTTGCCGGTGCCGACGTGCGCGTAGCGACGCAGTCCACCGGCCTCTTCGCGTACGACGAGCGATAGCTTGCAGTGCGTTTTCAGACCGACCATGCCGTAGACCACGTGGACGCCCGCCTTCTCCAACTGTCGCGCCCACGAGATGTTGTTTTGCTCGTCGAAACGAGCCTTGATCTCGACTACCGCCAAGACCTGCTTTCCGGCCTGCGCGGCCTCGATGAGGGCGTCGACGATAGGGGAGTCGCCGGAGGTGCGGTACAGCGTCTGCTTGATCGCCAGCACCGACGGGTCGGCGGCGGCCTGCTCGATGAACCGCTGCACGGATGTCGCGAACGAATCGTAGGGGTGCTGGACGAGGACATCGTGGCGGCCGAGCGCCTGGAATAGATCCGCGGGTGAGGAGGACTCGACCTCCGCCAGATCCGGGTGCGTAATGGGGAGGAATCCGGGGTAGCTGAGGTCCTCGCGGCGAGATGCGTCGAGCGCGAACAGGCCGGTCAGATCGAGGGGCGCGGGGAGGCGGAACACCTCGTTCTCGGCGACATCGAGTTCGCTGAGCAGTGTGGCGAGCATCTCATCGTCGATGTCCCCCTCGACCTCCAGCCTGACCGGTGGCCGCCCCACCTTGCGGCGCAGCAGCTCCTTTTCGAGGGCGTACAGGAGGTTTTCGGCGTCATCCTCTTCGACCTCGATATCCTCATTACGGGTCACCCTAAACGTCGTGTGCCCGAGGACCTCCATGCCGGCGAACAGCTGCCCGAGATGCCGGGAGATGACCTGCTCCAGCGGCAGGTAGCGGCCCTCGTTGAGCCGGACGAAGCGCGACAGGTTGGTTGGTACCTTGACGCGCGCGAATTGCCGCGCCCGCGTCGCGGGGTTGCGCAGCAGCACGGCGAGGTTTATCGATAGTCCCGAGATATAGGGGAACGGGTGCGATGGATCGACCGCCAGCGGGGTTAGCACCGGGAAGATGCGCTCACTGAACAGGGACCGCATGTCATCCTTCTCGGCGGCGGTCAACTGGTCCCACGTGAGGATCTCGATGCCGGCATCGCGCAGGGCGGGCCGGACATCGTTCTGGAACAGCGCGGAGTGCTCGGCCACCAAATGCTGGGTGCGCTCCAGGATGCGCGACAGCAGTTCTTTGGGCCTAGCACCAGTGACGGTCGGGACGGCGACACCGGCCTCGATACGGCGTTTCAGCCCTGCGACGCGCACCATGAAGAACTCGTCGAGGTTATTGGAGAAGATCGCCAGAAACTTGGCTCGCTCCAGCAAGGGGACGCGCAGCGAGTCGCGCGCCAGATCCAGCACGCGGTTGTTGAAATCGAGCCACGCGAGTTCGCGGTCGAGGTAGCGGTCGGCGGGGAGCTCGGCGGTCATGGGCGCTCCTGGCGGTAGAGGGTGTCGACATTTTCAGTTTCGAAGCCGGCGGCACGGTAGAGGTTGACGACGCGCGTCTGGTCGGCCTCGACGTACAAGATGACGCGGGTGCACCCGACGCGATAGAGGTGGGCAAAGCCTTGTTCCAGGAGGGTGCGGCCGAGGCCGCGGCCCTCGGCTTCGGGATGGACGGCCAGTACGTAAACCTCGCCGGTGGTCTCGTCGTGGCGCTTGGTCCAGTGGAAGCCGGTGATGCGGCCGGTGTCGGCGACGAGCAGCCCCGCCGGGTCGAACCAGCGTTGCCGAGCGATTCCGTGGAAGTCGTCGAGATCGAGGCGGCCCTGCTCGGGGTGGTGGGCGAACGCCAGGCGGTTGACCTCGACGACGGCGGGCGCGTCATCCTCGGCGAAGCCCCGGATACCGGCGACAGGGGCGATATCGTCGGCGGCGGTCAGTGGGCGGCCGAGCTGCAGGAGTTCGCGGGTGGGGACCAGGCCCGCGGACTTGGCGAGGGCGGCGGCCGCTTGAAGGGTGCCGAACGACCAAACCCCATAGTCCGGCCGCTGCTCGAGGGCCTTGCGGAGGAGCTCGCGGCCGATGCCGCGGCGCCGTCGCTCCGGGTGGACGGCGATCAGGATGGCCTGGTCGTGGTCGTCGACGACGGCGAACCCGTCATCGAGGCGCAGCACCTGGCCGTCGCGGAGTCCTTCGACGACCAGGCTCCCGGAGTCGTTCAGGGGATTGAAGCCGTCAGCGTGCAAACAGTCGATTGCGATCGTGGACAGGTTAGCGATCATCGTTGTCCTCCCAGCGGGCGGCGAGCCGGTAGCCGACGTTGCGGACCGTCCCGACGAAGTGGTCGTACTGGCCGAGTTTCGCGCGCAGCCGACGGATGTGGACGTCTACGGTGCGGGTGCCGCCGAGGTAGTCGTAGCCCCAAACGTGTGTCAGCAGCACGTCGCGGGTTAGGACCTTGCCCTTGTGCAGCACCAGATAGCGCAGCAGCTCGAACTCGGTGAACGTCAGGTCCAAGGGCTCACCTCCGACCGTCGCCAAGTAGGCATCCTCGTCGATCCGGATCGGCCCGGCCGTCAGGACGCGTTCGCGCTGTGGGGTGCGCACCAGCAGACGGACGCGGGCTGCGAACTCGCTGGGCTCGCAGCCGTCAATGACGAAGTCGGTGAAGCCCCAGTCGCCGCCGATCAGCGCTAGGGCCTGTGCCGTCGCGACGAGCAGCACCGGGGCCTCGCAGCCGGCGGACCGGATGAGGCTGAGGGTGGTTCTAGCCCAGGCGAGGTCGATTCGGGCGTCGACGACGATGGCGTCGTGGGTATCGAGCCGACGGAGAGCGTCGTCGCCGGCCGCCACGATGGTGTGGTTGAAGCCGATGAGCTGAAGGACGTCGAGATCTGCTCCACCGCGGGAGACGACGAGCACCGAACTCACGGTTCACCTCCCATCACTGCGGCGTGACAATGGTATCGCCGGACTCGTCGGGGCAAGCCACTTCGAGCCGGCTCGACTTGTAGCATTGCGCCATGTTGAACGGGCCTGCCAGTGATCGCGGCCGGCAGGCTACGCCCGACAGTGCCGGCCGGCACGTCGGGTTTGGGGCCTCGCGCGTGCCGGGAATGTTGGTGACGGCGCTCACGGTGGCGGCATTCCTCGTCGGCTTCGCGGGAGTCCGCGCGCTCGTCCCCGAGCATAGCCCGTTACGTCCCTCGGGACCCAGCTCGACCCTCACGCCTAGCCTCAGCGCCCCAGCCGCGCCGTTCGCCGGTGCGGTAGTCGCCGTGGACGCGACGTCAGCGATCAGTCCCTGCGATCCCGACACGAGCGAACCCGCGACGCGCCTCGTCGATGGCGACACCGCCACGGGCTGGACGTGCCCGAGCAACTCGCAGATCACGTTCGGATTCGGCGGCCCCACCAATGTGGTTGGCGTCCGCGTAACACCGGGAAATAGCTGGACCACGGAGCTGAGGTGGACTTTCGACGACGGCACCTACGTCGTCCAGCCGCTGTCGGCCGCCGTCCGGTCGCAGGAGGTGCGGTTCCCGAGCGTTTCCACATCCGGCGCTACTTTGACGATCGAGTCCACCTCCGAGGGCGGCGGTGGTGCGGCGATAGCAGCCGTGACATTCCTCAGCCCTGCGTGACACGCATGGCTGACGCTATATCTGGCCATCCGAATGGCTAAAGAGAGGGTAATTCGGTTGTCAATCATGGCAGACTCAGCTGTGGCTCCGTTCGGCTGGGCAGGCCGACCGGAGGAGAACACGCTGATATAAGGAGCACTCATGCCCAGTGTCCTGTTCGTTTGCTCGCGCAACGGTGGGAAGAGCCAGATGGCCGCCGCGCTGATGCGGCAGCGCGCGGGCGGCCGGGTCGAGGTGTTCTCCGCGGGTGCCGCCCCAGGGCAGCGCCTTAGCGACGAGACCCGGGCGAGCCTCGCCCGCTCCGGAGTCTCGCTGGGGGAGGAACGCCCCAAGGCAGTCGACCCAGACTTGTTGAGCCGCGTCGACCGCGTCGTCGTCATCGGCCACGAGGACGAGATCAAGCCCGTCGTCGGAATGCAGGGCAGCATCCAGGCAT
>CAMCJC010000126.1 GCA_945875065.1 uncultured Propionibacteriaceae bacterium
ACATCGGCGAGGGTCTCCTTGAAGCCGCTGGCAGGCCCGTACCAGGGGTCGCGTAGGTCGGTGCCCTTCGCCATCGCCGGATTGAAATCGTTTAGGAGCGCGTAGTTGCCGTCCGGATGGAGTTGCCGAAGCCGGCTGATGTGCGAGGTCTCCGCCGCGACCACCAGATCCGCATCGTCGAGGTCCAGCGCGGTCAGACGTCGCGCCCGATGCCCGGAGGTCTCGTAGCCGGCCGCTTTCAACACAGCGACGGCCCTGCGGTCGATCGGGTTCCCGGTCTCCTCCGATGAGATGCCGACGCTCTCGACGTCGACGTCAAGTCCTCGCTCCGCCACCAGCTTCCGCGCGACCCGCTCCGCCATCGGCGATCGACAGATATTCCCCCAACAAACGAACAGCAGCTTCATGGGCTCCATCATCGCAATGCGAGGGTCGCCGCCGCCAAGCCCCACCGGCATACCCCAGGGCGTGCACGAATCGCCGGGCCAGGTGAACGAGCGCCGCAAAACCCCTTGTCGCGCACCCCACCGTTCACTCAGAACGGCGATTCGGGCCCCGGGTTGGGCGACGGTGGAGCGGGCGGGGACGACGGGCGCGGCGGTTCGGAATGGGGTTTGTCGGCGGAAAGTGGCACGCTTAACCTATGCAGATCCTGGTGGTGGACGACGATCAGGCGGTGCGGGACTCGCTCGCCCGGTCCCTGAAGTACTCCGGCGACGATGTTACGACGGCCGCCGACGGCGTCGAAGCGCTGGCGAAACTCGCCGGCCACCACTTCGACGCGGTGATCATGGACGTCATGATGCCGCGCCTCGATGGCCTTGAGACCACCCGGATGCTGCGCGAAGGCGGCAACGACGTCCCCATCCTCATCCTCACCGCGCGCGACGCCGTGGGCGACCGAGTGGACGGTCTTGATGCCGGCGCCGACGACTACATGGTCAAGCCGTTCGCGCTCGACGAGCTGCTCGCCCGCCTCCGCGCCCTGACGCGACGGGCGAAGGCGGCGCCGGAGTCGGAGTCGAGGGTCCTCACTTTCCAGGACGTCACCCTCGACCCGCAACACCGTGAAGTCACCCGCAGCGGCCAACACATCTCCCTGACCCGCACCGAGTTCGCGCTTTTGCAGGCGTTCATGGAGAACCCCCGCCGCGTCATGGAACGCAACACCCTCCTGAACGAGGTGTGGGGTTTCGAGTTCCCCGCCACCGCCAACTCCCTCGAGGTGTACATCGGTTATCTGCGTCGCAAGACCGAAATCGGCGGGCTGCCGCGCCTCATCCACACGGTGCGCGGCGTCGGCTACGTCCTGCGTGAAACCGCCCCGTGATCGGATCGTTCTGGATCAGGCTGCGAAGGAGCGTCGAGCGGCTGGTCACCGGCCAGTCACTGCGGTCCCGCCTGGCCTCACTAACCGGCATCTCGGTCGCGGCCGCCGTGCTGCTCGTCGGCGGTACCGCCTACGTCGCGACACGCATCTCACTGCTCAACCACCTTGATGTCCAGCTCGTTGACGCCGCCAAAGGCTACGCGGGCGTCATCTCCGGCGACACCGAGCACCTCGGCGGCCTGTCCGTCGACAACCTGGCAACGTCGGAAGAACTCATCGCGATCACTTCAGCCACCGGCGAGGCGCGCCAACTACCCGGCCAGAGCATCGTCCTCGCCCCCGAATCCGGCGACATCGCCCTGGCGCGCCTGCAACAGGGGCAGCGCGCTCGCTCATTCACCGCCCCCAACGGCACCGCGTACCGGCTAGTGTCCGTGCCGATGACCGCCGCCAATTCGTCCGGGGGCAACACCGGCTACACGGTCCTCTACGCGCAGCCCATGGACTCTCTCAACTCCACCCTCGCGTCCCTATGGACGGTCGTCGTGCTGTCCAGCATCGTCGGAATCATCGTCACGACGGCGACCGCGCTCTGGGCCGCGCAGACGGCGCTGGCTCCCGTGCGTCGCCTCTCCAACGCCGTGAAGCGCGTCACGAAAACCGATCAGCTCAATCCCATCCGCATCTACGGCAACGACGACCTCGGCGAGCTCACTCAAAGCTTCAACCTGATGCTGAAGTCGCTGACGACCTCGCGGGAGCAGCAGCGGCAGCTCATCGCCGACGCCGGCCACGAACTCCGCACGCCCCTGACCTCGATGCGCACCAACATCGAGCTCCTAGTGGCCGACGACAAGTCCGGCATGCTCCCCGAAGGCGCACGCTCCGAGATCCTCGACGACGTGTCCGCCCAGCTCGGCGAGTTCTCCGCTCTGGTCGGCGACCTCGTCGCCCTCACCCGCGACGACCACCTCCAGCGCGAACCCGAACGCCTCGACTTCTCCGAGATCGTCGAGGCCGCCCTCACCCGGGCATCACGACGCGGTCCCGGCATCACGTTCCACACGAACCTCCAACCGGTCGCGATCCTCGGCGACGCCTCCACCCTGGAGCGCGCCGTCACGAACCTCCTGGACAACGCCGTGAAGTTCTCCCCCAGCGACGGCGACATCTGGGTCGACCTGACCGCCGAGGGCGTCCTCACAATCACCGACTCCGGTCCCGGCATCGCCGAGGAGGACCTTCCCCACATCTTCGACCGGTTCTACCGCTCCGACCGCGCCCGCAACACCCCCGGCACGGGACTCGGGCTGTCGATCGTCGCACACACCGCGGAGGTCCATTCCGGAACGGTCCGCGCCAGCAACGACCCCGAACACGGCGCCCGCTTCACCATGCGGCTCCCAGTGCTGCGGGCCGTCGAGTCGCCGCTCTCACCGTAGCCGAGCGAATATTACAACTCGGTAACCCACCCCCGTTGAGAATCAACTGTAACTAAGGCTAGCCTGACCAATCAGTAGTCGAGACCCAGTCTCGTCAAATCATGCGATCAGGGAAGGCATCCTATGAACCGTCTGGCACGAGTCGCCGCCGCAGCGGCAGCGCTCCTCCTCGCAGCCACCGGCTGCTCCACCAAGGCCGGCGACGCCGCGTCTCCGGGCGCCTCCGGCAAGGCCTTGCAGGTGGTGGCCACCACAGGCTACCTTGGCGACGCCGTCAAGAACATCGCGCCCGAAGCCCAGGTGACCGTGCTCGTCGCGCCCGGCGGCGACCCCCACACCCAGGCTCTCAGCACCGCCGACGCCGAGAAGGTGCAGGCAGCCGACCTCGTCGTGTGGACCTCCCACGACATGGAGCACCACATGATCGAGCAGCTCGAGAAGCTCGGCAACAAGCAGATCCCGGCCGCCGAGTCCATCCCCGAGGGTGACCTGCTGCCTTGGGAGGAGGACGGCAAGGTCCAGGGCCACGACCCGCACGTGTGGAACTCCCCCGACAACTGGACGCACGTCGTCACCGCCACCGCCAAGAAGCTCGGCGAGATCGACTCCCCCAACGCGGACAAGTACAAGTCCAACGCCGAGGCCTACAACCAGAAAATCATGGACATGAAGAAGAAGGCCGAGGAGAAGTTCTCCGGAGTCCCCCAGGAGCGCAAGTTCCTGGTCACCGGCCACGACGCCTTCAACTACCTCGGCAAGACCTTCGGGATCGAGATCCGCGCCACCGACTTCGTCTCCTCCGAGGCCCAGATCTCGGCGCAGGAGATCGACGAGCTGGCCGCCTTCGTCGCGGAAAAGAAGGTGCCCGTCATCTTCCAGGACAACCTCGCCAACCCGAGCGCCATCAACTCCGTCAAGGAGGCCGTTAAGGCCAAGGGCTGGGAGGTCGAGATCTCCGATACCCCTCTGTTCGCCGACTCCCTCGGCGAATCCGCGCCGAACGACACCTACCTCGGTGTCTTCGAGTACAACGTGGACACGATCGTGAAAGCGATGACCAAGTAGTGGCGGTCCTTTCGATCCGCGACCTAACGGTCGCCTACCAGCAGCAGTTGGCCCTCGCCGACGCCTGTCTAGACGTCGAGGAGGGACGCATCGTCGCCCTGCTGGGCCCCAACGGGGCGGGCAAATCGACGCTGCTGAAGGCCTCGGTCGGACTGCTGTCCACCATCCGCGGCGAGGTCACCTTCTTCGGCCGCAAGCTGCGAGAGGTGCGGCAGCGCGTCGGGTACATGTCGCAGGCAGCGGAGGTCGACTGGGACTTCCCGACCACGGTCCGCGACGTCGTCATGATGGGGCGCTACGGGCGGCGCGGTTGGCTGCGCCGCCCCGGCGCCGCCGACCGGCAGGCAGTCGCCGAGGCACTTGACGCGGTCGGCATCTCGGATCTGGCAGGTCGGCAGATCAGCCAGCTTTCCGGCGGCCAGAAGCAGCGGACGTTCATGGCCCGTATCCTCGCCCAGGACCCCGAGCTGTTCTTGCTCGACGAGCCCCTAGCCGGTGTCGACGTCGCCTCGCAGGACGCCATCATGGCCATCCTCAAGGGGCTGCGAGCGGAAGGTAAGACGATCGTGCTCGTCCACCACGACCTCAGTTCGGTTCCCGACCTCGCCGACGACGTGGTGCTGCTACGCGAGGGACGCGTCGTCGCCTCCGGTCCTGTCGCGGAAACCTTCACCGAGGACACCGTGATGCAGTGCTACGGCTTCCAGGGGCTCAAGTCGCGGGCCGCCGCATGACGCCCATCGAGTCGCTGCTGGAGCTGTTCGGCAACTTCACATTCCGCACCATGATCCTCAGCACGGGGATCATCGGTGCGGTCTCAGGGCTGCTGGGCAGCCTGCTGTACCTGCGGAGGCAGACGATGATCTCGGATGTCATCGGCCACTCGGCGATCGGCGGAGTCGCTCTCGGGTTCATCACCTGCACAGCCCTGCTCGGCATCGACGGCCGCTCGGTGCTGACGCTCACGATCTCCGCAGCCATTACGACGGCGGTAGCGGTGCTGCTGACCAATGTCATCACCCGCTTCTCCCGCCTCGGATCTGACGCCGCGATGGCCGTCACCCTGGCGGTGTTCTTCGGCGGCGGGCTCGTCCTGCTGCGGTGGATCGGTCACTCAAAGTTGCCGAACCGTGCCGGCATCGAGAAGTACGTGTTCGGCAACGCGGCCACCCTGACCGGCGAGGATCTGACAACGATCGCGATCATCGGAGTCTTGGCGGTGGCCGTCGTCGTCGTGCTATTCAAGGAACTGATGCTGTCCGCGTTCGACCCCGTGCTTGCGGCGACGATGGGCTTCAGCCCGCGCATCCTCCAGCCGATCCTGCTGGTCACCGTCACAACCGGGATCGTTATCGGTATCAAAGCCGTCGGGTTGATCCTGATGATCGGGTTCGTGATGTTGCCGGCCGCTGCGGCCCGCCAGTGGGCGCGGCGTCTCCACACCATGACGCTGTTCAGCGCCGTCATCGGCGGACTGAGCGGGATGGTCGGCTCGATCCTCGCCGTGCACCTGGGTCGAGTGCCGACCGGCCCGATCATCATCGTCGTGCTATTCGCCGCCTTCTTGGTCTCGCTGCTGGCGTCGCCGCAACGTTCGGTGCTCAGCACCTGGCTCGCGCGACGTCGCCATCGGCTCGCGGGGGAGGTGGCGGCATGACGCTACTGGCCGCCTTGGCGTTGCTGTCCGTGGTTACGGCGGTGACCTGTTCCCTGCCCGGGGTGTTCCTGGTGGTGCGGCGACAGTCGATGCTGGTCGAGGCGATGAGCCACGCAGTGTTCCCGGGCATCGTCATCGGAGCGCTGGTTTCGGGCTCGACGAGATCGCCGTTGATGATCGTGCTGGCCACCGTGCTGGGGTTGGTGATCGTCGTCGGTGCCGACAAGGCGCGACAGTCGGGACTCGTGACGGCCGACGCCAGTCAGGGCCTGATCTACCCGGTGTTGTTCGCCATCGGCGTCGCTCTGCTGTCCACCCAGCTGTCCAGCGTCCATATCTCCGAGAACGCCGTGCTGGCCGGCGAGTTGAATCTCCTGGCTTTGCCGACGGAGCGATGGATCATCGGGACCACCGACCTCGGACCGCAGGCGATGTGGCCGCTGCTGCTGCTGCTCGTTATCGACGCGCTGTTCATCACGCTCACGTACCGGGTGCTGGTGGTCTCCGCCTTCGACCCGAATCTGGCGAGGACGATGGGCCTGCCGACGCGCACCGTGAACATGGCGCTCATGGTTCTGGTGTCGTTGACGGTGGTCGTCGCGTTCAACACCGTGGGCGCGATTCTGGTGGTCGCGCTCATGATCGTCCCGCCGGCCACTGGGCGGCTCGTCACCAACCGCATGGGCTGGCTGATATTCGTCAGCCTCGCCATAGCGTCCGTGACGGCGCTGTTGGGGCTGTGGGTCGCCTACCTGGGCGATCTCGCAACGGCACCGATGATGGCCTTCACCGACGGCGTGGTCTTCCTGATCGTGCTGTTGGTTACTCGTCTGGTGGCTAGCCGGCGCCGCGCTCTGCCGGCCTGACCACCAGATTCCCGGGTGTTCCCGGCCGCCGAGGCCGGGAACACCCATTCTTTAACTTAGGGGGTGCAAATGTCGCGCGCGATCGTCACTAGGTTGGTCCGGTGACTCTTCTCGCGGCCTCTCACTTCGCATTGGCGGCGATCGGTATCGCAGCGTTCGCCATCTCCGGTGCGCTGGCCGCGTTGCGGAAGGGCATGGACGCCGTCGGAATCGTAACGCTCGCTATCGTCACCGCCACCGGAGGCGGCATGGCCCGCGACCTCCTCATCGGCGCCACCCCCGTCGCCGCGCTCGTCGACCTGTGGATGATCTGCCTCGCGACGGCGTCGTCGGCTGTGGTGCTGTTCACCGTCCGTGTCCAGGAGAAACTTCGACTGCCCGTGCTGCTCTTCGATGCGATTGGCCTCGGGGTGTTCGTGGTCGACGGCACGATGAAAGGCCTCGAATACGGGCTGCACCCGCTGGGTGCGAGCTTCGTCGGGGTGATCACCGGGGTCGGAGGCGGGGTCCTGCGCGATGTCCTCGCCAGCGAGGTACCGATCATCTTCCGAAGCCGCTCCCAGCTATACGTCGTGCCGTCCGCCCTGGGAGCGCTGCTCGCGGTAGGACTGAACGCGATGGGGTGGGCGCATCCGCTAGCCCTGGTGGCGACGGCTGCACTCGTCATCGCGGTGCGGGTGGCCGCGATCCATTGGAACCTCCACCTGCCTGGGCTTCGCCGGCAAAGCCACATGTAGCCGGTTTTCCACAAGCTTTCCCACAGCTGGGCAAAACTACACGTGTGTAACTACGCGCCTGGCAATTACATCGTCGTCACGCCTACGCCCTCACCCCCCGGGAGGTCGTGCACGAATCGCCGGGCCAGGTGAACGAGCCCCGCGAAGCCCCTAG
>CAMCJC010000127.1 GCA_945875065.1 uncultured Propionibacteriaceae bacterium
ACGGGTCTGCGGTGGGAACAGCAGACGGGTCTGCGGTGGGAACAGTAGACGTCGGGGCCGCGGTCGGGGACGGAGCCTGCGTAGTCGGTGCCGCTGTTGGCGTGGGAGCCTGCGTAGTCGGCGCCGCTGTCGGCGTGGGAGCCGCCGTGGGTGTCGGATCGGCCGTGGGGGCCGGCGACGTAGGCGCCGGTTTCGTCGGGCGCGGGGTCGGGGCCGCATCGAGCGGCACCTTGTCTACGAGCACTTCCGGCGTGCCGGCGGCGTTGTCGAAGACAATAGCCATGTAGCCTAGCGTGCCCTGATCTTGGTACGCCGCCTTATTGACGTTGAAGTCCAGCGATGCGATCCCGTTGCCTGGGACCTCCACGGCCTTGCTGGCCTGGAGCGGGGCGGCGTTCATGTCGAAGAACCCAAAGCCATCGACGTCGTCATGCGAGGCGCCGAGCTCGAATTGGTACTCCGCGTGACCATAGAGCCCGAACTTGCCGTTCAGCCCCGGGATGGCCGAAGCTTCGATCGGGATGTACACGGTTGCCGAGTCACTAGGCGCCGTCACGAGGTACGGCTGTGGCGTAATCTTCCGGGTGTTCCAGTCGTAGAGCATGGTTGCGGGAACGCCGGTCGCCGGCTTGCTGGCCGCCAATCCAGAATCCATCGAGCCGATCAGGTAGTCGGCCTTGCCGTCCCGGTTCACGTCGACGTTCACTCCGACGATGTACTTGGCGACGTTGTTGAAGCGCCCATGAGCGTTCACCGCGAACCCGAGCATCTTCTTGCCCTCAAGGTCGAAGGTGTCGACACCAACGTTTGCGATATCGATCCCCTGACCAACACCCTGGATATCATCGGCAGGGTCGGACTGAACCCAGTTGAGCAACTTGGCCCCGGCCGGAACGCCGGAGGCGTTCGTCATGTCGACACGACCCACCGTCTCCGAATCCATGGCCCCGGCACCGGTGACCTTGGACAGCGACCGAGGAGCGAGCAGGTAAGGCACCGAAATAGCTTCGGAGCCGCCCTCGAACCGAATGGTGCCCGACGCCTCGTAGAAGCGGGCTACGCTACCGTCGGCCATGCTGGATGGGATGTCACCAGCGTTGACCGATAGGTTCACCTTGACCTCAGCGGTTCCGCCCGCCGGAATCGTCACCGTCCCCTGGTCTAGGGTGACTTGGGCCTTGACAGAGCCACTGCTAGGAATCGCCTTGCCGTTCAGCGTCACTTCCTTGTCGCCCTTGTTGACAAGGGTAACGGTGCGCGAGTCACTGTGACTATCCGCGACTTCGGCGAACCCGAAGCTCAAGGCCGTTTCGCGGAGCGTGAACTCCTCGTCGTGGTATTGCACGGTGTTCTTGTCTCCGAAGGCGACGACGCTGGACTTGATCGCGCCGGGAACATCGATGAGGCCGCCGCCATTACTGGTCTTGTAGTCGCCGACCTTCTCGGGATCCGCGCTGCCGACGAGGGCAGCGGAAACCTCTTCGGCACTCCAGCCGGGATGCCCCTGCACCGCGAGCGCCGCGGCTCCGGCGACGTGCGGCGCGGCCATTGAAGTCCCCTGCTGAACCAGGCTTTCGGTGCCGCCGCCAACCTTCGCGGAGACGACGCCGACGCCAGGCGCCGATACATGCGGTCGCACCGCCGAGTCACCAGTGCGGGGGCCAGCCGAAGTAAACGGCGCGTACTTGCCGTCCTGGGCACCAACAGCCGCAACGGCAATAGCACCCGGAGCGGTGCTGGGGTCGCCAGCGATATAGGGGGCCGCGTGGTCCTCGTTGCCGCCGGCTACGACAGTGACGATGCCGGAGGCGACGGTGTTAGAGACAGCACGCGCCTGGATCGAATTGGCCACGCCGAAGGGGGTGCCGAGCGACAGGTTGACCACGTCCATGTCGTTCGCGACCGCCCAGTCCAGTGCCTGTGCCACCATCCCAGTGCTGCCGGAGCAACCGAAGATCTTTACGGCGTAGATATCGGCCTCGGGAGCCACGCCGGGCCCGACCTTGAAGCTCTGACTCGACGTCGACGAGTTGTACGGGCCGGCATAGGCCTTGCCATCCGAGGTCACGCCACCCCCGACCGCCGTGCCTGCCACGTGTGTCCCATGGCCATTCTTGGCGCAGTCGATCGGGTTCTTATCCGGCTTGGGAGTGCGATTAGTCCTACCGTCGTAGCTATCACCGACCATGTCGATGCCGCCCTTGAACCGCGGGCCGTAGAACGCCGAACCGTCGGCAGCGGAACTCGCCTGAGCGAACGCCTCGGCCGTGCCGGCGCCTCCGAATGTCGCGTGCGTGTAGTCGATACCGGAATCGATGATCGCGACCTTCACACCTTTTCCGGTCAGCCCGTACGACTCCCAGGCACCCGGTGCCCCGATCTTCGGTACTCCGGTGGCGTTAGCCATCTCTGCCACTTGGACTTCCTCAACGGCCTTGACACCGTCAATCGCCCGGATGGCTTCGATCTTGCCGGCATCCACCTGGACCGCGAGCGCGTTGATGGCGGACTGCATCTGCCCGGTCACCGTGCCCCCGGCGGCCTCGATCTTCTTGATCACCGGCGACTGCTTCCCGGCGATGTCGTCGCGTGCGGTCTCCCGCTCGGCGCTGGACAGCTCGCTCCCGGAGTTCACCTCCTGAATGGCGACTGGGTCGCCCTCCAACTCGACGAGCACCGACAGGGTGCCGCTTCGCTCACCGAGTTCGATCTCGTGGCTCTCGCCGCTGACTTCGGCCTTGGCCACGTAGTTGTCCAGGGCGTCAGCGGGAGGCGTTGTCTCGTCCGCTGTAGCTAGCCCGGCTGGCAGGATTAAAGCCACCAGTGAGCCCAGCGCAATCAATCTGCTGCGTCGCAAATCCCAGTCCTTTACACTCGATGGGACGGGCCGCAGCTACCACAGCACACGCCTTCCCCCGAGTGTCGTGGCCACCGCCGCCCGCCAGGAGCGCTTCGGGCTCCTGGCCGCCCCAAAGGTTACCGATCTTTTGGTGCAACACTCCAGGGGTTCGAATCCACCAGTTGGCCAGGAAAACCCTCAAGGAGTTTTCAACGTTCAAGGAGTTTGCCTTCGCGATGGGCAAACTACCTTGTCAGCAAGGTTTACAGGCGCCTAACTGCCGAGGTATTACCTTCCTCGGCAAGCGGGCCCGTCCACCGATCGGCCGACACTGTGATTTCGGCCTTGAGCGACGCGGGCGGCATGCGTCGGGCCATCCGGCACTCCGGCGGAGCGCCGGGCCGCGAACTCACGTCGCAACGCCGGCACGACCTCGGTCCCGAGAAGCTCGACCTGCTCCAGGACGGTCCTCAGCGGTAAGCCGGCATGATCCATGAGAAACAGCTGCCGCTGGTAGTCGCCGACGTACTCGCGGAAGCCCAAGGTGCGCTCGATGACCTGCCCCGGCGTGCCGACGGTCAGCGGTGTCTGAGCCATGAACTCCTCTAGCGATGGCCCCCCGCCGTAGACCGGGGCGTGATCGAAGTACGGGCGGAACTGGCGAATCGCCTCCTGCGACCTACGCGCCATGAACACCTGCCCACCAAGGCCAACGATCGCCTCCTCCGGGCGGCCGTGACCGTGCGCCGCAAAGCGGGTGCGATACAGCTCCACCATGGCCTTGGTGTGGCTGGCCGGCCAGAAGATGTGATTGGCGAAGAAGCCGTCACCGTAGAACGCGGCCTGCTCCGCAATCTCTGGGCTGCGAATTGACCCGTGCCACACGAATGGGGCAACCCCTTTGAGCGGACGGGGCGTCGCGGTGAAGCCGCGCAGCGGGGTCCGGTAGTTACCCTCCCACGTGACGACATCCCGGTCCCACAGCTGGCGCAACAGAGCGTAGTTCTCGATCGCCAGGTTGATGCCGTCGCGAATGTCTTTGCCGAACCAAGGGTAGACCGGGGCGGTATTGCCGCGCCCGAGCATCAGATCCAGGCGGCCGTCTACGAGGTGCTGGAGCGTGCCGTAATCCTCAGCGATGCGCACCGGGTCGGTGGTGGTGATGAGCGTCGTCGAGGTGGACAAGATGATGTTCTTAGTCTGCGCGCCGATATAGGCAAGCGTCGTAGTGGGGGCGCTCGCGACGAACGGCGGATTGTGATGCTGCCCGAGCGCGACGACGTCGAGGCCCACTTCATCCGCCAGTTTGGCGATCTCGACGGTGGCCTTGATGCGCTCATACTCGCTTGGCGTGCTGCCGTTGGTCGGGTCGGTCGTGACATCGCCGACGCTCATGATGCCGAATTGCATATTCCCCTTGACTTTCTAGTTAAATCTTCAACTAGATTAGCCTGGGCCGTGCTCCTAGACAAGCTCCGTTACACGAGTCCTTCAGAAGCCAACCAGCCGCGCGCGATCGTCGCGGCCGGGGCCTTGTCTGTGGCCGAGCGCTGGTTAAGTTGACGCAGTTCCTCCGGCGACATCGCCGCCGAGACCGCATCCAGGACAGCAACGGCCTTCTCATCTACTTTGCCGGAAACGATGGGCACCACATTGGAAGCCAGGAACAGCGATTTCGGATCCTCTAGGACGACTAGGTCACCCTCGGCCAGCACGGGATTGGCGGTATAGAGGTCGATGAGCTGGACCTGCCCGTCGCGCAGTGCCTTGACCGCCAGGCCACCACCGGAGTCTTCGATAGGCGTGAACTTCACGTCGACGCCGTAGGTCTCGCGCAGCCCGGGTGGCCCATAGGGGCGGCTCTCCAGCTCGGAGTTGCCGCCTAAGGTTAAATTGTCGACGCTGGCGAGGTCGCCGATGCTCTTCAGCGAGTGCTGCTCAGCGAAGTCCTTGGTGACGGCGTAGGCGTCTTGATCGCTCGCCGGCGACGCCTGCAGCGCCCGCAACCCATTTGGCATCGCTTGGGTCAGCGCCTGCTGAACCTCATCGGGCGTCTTCGCCGTAGCCTGCGGGTCGAGATACTGCAGAAGATTCCCGGTGTACTCGGGGAAGACGTCGATGCGGCCGGAGCGAAGGTCGGGCAAGTAAACCTCGCGTTGCCCGATCCGCAGCTGCCGGTCGACGACGTAGCCGGCGGCCTCCAGGGCCTGCGCGTAGGCCTCGGCGAGGATCTCGTTGGAGTAATAGTCCTGCGAGCCGACAACGAGCGCGGCGCCGTCGGACCCGACCGACGCCTCGCCGCCACCTTGGAAAGTCTCCGCGCTGCCGCAGCCGGTGAGCGCAACTGCCGCGACCAGGGCCGCCACTGCGGCTTTGAGGGCTGTCATGCGTCCTCCTTACTGGGACGGATAAGGTGCCGCCCGGCGGCTCGCCCAGCAAGCACCAGAAGCACATCCAGAATGATCGCGAGCAGCACGACGAGGATGGCGCCGGCGATCATCTGGGAGTAGTCGCGGGTCTTGAGCCCGATGAACAGGAACCGACCGAGGCCGACATCGGCGGTGTACGCGGCGAGAGTGGCGGTCGCGACGACCTGCAGCGTCGTCGATCGCAGCCCCTCGACGATCAGCGGCACGGCCGCTGGCAGCTCCACCTGTGTGAGGACCTGCCAGCCGCTCAGCCCGATGGCGCGAGCCGCGTCGAGGGTCGCAGGTCGGGTCGCGCCGACCCCTGCGTAGCCGCCCGCGAGCATCGGCGGTATCGCGAGCACGAGCAGCGCCAAGAACGGGGCGGCGAGCCCGATCCCCAACCACAGTCCGACGAGAGTCAGTAAGCCGAGGGTCGGTAGGGCGCGGGCTCCGGAAGTCACGAGTGGCACCGCGACGGCACCGCGCTTGAAGTGCCCGATGGCTAGGCCGACCGGCAGGGCGATGGCGGTGGCGACCGCGACGATGGCGACTGTAAAAACGAGATGCTCCAGGATGCGGCGGCCGACGAGCCCGGCGTGGGAGCCGTCGAAGAGCCAGGCGAGACCGCTGAGAAAGATACTCATGCGCGCGCCCTCCTGCTCCACGGGGTCAAGACACGGCCGAGCGCGACGAGCAGCAGGTCGAGAACGAGGGCGAGCAGCAGCGTCGCTACAACACCCACCACTTGTTCCTCGACGATGCGGCGCTGGAATCCATCGGTGAACAGGAACCCGAGGGAGCGCACGCCGATCAGGGCGCCGACGGTGACCAGCGAAACAGTTGAGGCGGACACCACACGCAGGCCGGCCACCAGCACGGGCACGGCTAAGGGCAGCTCGACCCCCCAGAAGCGGCGCCATCTGTCGAGTCCGAGGGCGTCAGCAGACTCGACAACGTCTCGGGGCAGGCCGCGGAACGCCTCAGCGGCCTGCGCTACGAGGACCGCGATACCGTAGAGGGTAAGGACGATGCCCATGTTCCACGGGGATCGAACGGGAATACCGACGATCACCGGGACGATGATGAGCATCGGCAGGGACGGGATCGCGTACAGCAGCGACAGCGTAGTCAGCAGCGCCCCGCCACCCCGCCACGCTACGGCCAGCCGGCCGAGCGGGATCGAAAGCACTGCGGCGGCGGAGATGGCAGCGACCGCCAGGACGACGTGTGCGAACAGCAGGTCGACGATCAGGGCAAGGTTCTGCGGAAGCCAACTCAAGGCGTCGTCCCCTGGCCGGCGAGGGTACCGACTGGCCGGCCATCGCCGTCGACCACCACGACGCGGTCTCCGCGCTGGGCGGTGCTTAGGCGACGCCTGGGCGAATCCGCGCCAACGAAGCGGGCGACGAACTCGTCGGACGGGGAGGCGAGGAGATCCTCAGGGGTGCCTACCTGTGTCAGGAGGCCGCCGGTGCGCAGAACGGCGATCTGGTCGCCGAGCAGGAAGGCCTCGTCGACGTCGTGAGTGACGAACAAGACCGTGGCTCCGACGCGGCGTTGAAGGTCGATGAGTTCGCGTTGGAGGTCGGCCCTGACGAGGGGGTCAAGGGCGCCGAACGGCTCATCCATCAGGATGACCTTGGGATGATTAGCGAGGGCGCGGGCGACACCGACGCGCTGCCGCTGCCCGCCGGAGAGTTGAGAGGGAAAGCGGTCGGCCAGGGTACGGTCGAGGCCGACCAGATCCATCATCTCGAGGGCGAGCTGTTTCGCGTCGGACTTCGGCATACCCTCGAGGATGGGGACGGTGGCGACGTTATCGACGACGCGTCGGTGCGGGAACAGCCCGCCGTCTTGCAGAACGTAGCCGATAGCCCGTCGCAGCGCTACGGTGGGTTGCTCTGCGACGTCGATGCCCCCGACGAGGACTCGCCCGGACGTCGGA